>DATLZJ010000504.1:0-2540 GCA_035574055.1 Caldilineaceae bacterium | reverse complement strand
ACCAGCGCTTTACCTGGCTGCCCGGCTTCTATCGCACCTTCGCCACCGGCGAGCACGCGGTGCTTTGTCTGGTGCGCGACCGCCGTTGGGGGTACATGGCCCAATGGCCGCCCGACGAGCCGGGCATGTGGTACGCCTTCTTTGAGCCGTCCGTCATCAGCGAGGTCCGTTGGGGAGAGCTTCGCTTTGGCCGTAACCGGGCGACTGCGCTTGCGGTCGCGTATCACCTGACCATTCCCGCGACCGCCCGCAAGCGCGAGCAAATACGTCCTGAAGTGCTTTATCTGGCCGTCCAAAGCGAGGCGGACGCGCGCCGCCTCTTCGCCGACCTGCTCCAGCACATGCCTGCCCCTGCGCCCCAGCCATGATCGGCCCCGGCTCCGCGACCCTGCGCCCTGCAGATAGCCTGGCCCGCAGCTATGCTTGGCTGCGTCTGGTCCGTTTGAGCAACTCCCTGCCCGCCAGCCTGCTGATCTTGCTCGGCCCGCACTTGCTCTCGATTCACCCGATTCCGGCGGCGACCTGGCGCGCCGCCGCAGCCATCTGGTGTATTACTGCCTTTGGCTATGTCACCAATGACCTGGCCGATGTGCATGAGGACGCGCTCAACAAGCCGGACCGTCCCCTCCCCTCCGGGCGTGTGGCGGTCGCTCATGCCCAGAGATTGGCGCTCATGCTGGCCGGCGGCGGCTTGCTTATGGCGGCGACCATCAGCGCGCCGGCCCTGGCGGTCGCTGCCCTGGTCCTGGGCTTGCTCCAGCTCTACAGCCGCCGTCTCAAGGCGACGCCGGGCGCGGGCAATCTGCTCATCGGCCTATTGGCCGGCGCGGCGCTAGTCGCGGGCGGCGTCTCGGCTGCCGGCCCTGATCCGGCGCGGCTGTGGCCCCTATTCCCGCCTGCGTTGACGCTGGCGACCTTTATCACTGCACGCGAAGTGCTCAAAACCCTGGAGGATGTATCCGGCGACCACGCCGCCGGGAAGTCTACCCTGGCCGTGCGCTACGGGCCTCGCGTCGCCCACCGGGTCTTCGTGGCGCTGGCCCTGCTCACCACCTGCGCGGCGCTGCTGCCGCTTCTCATGCTTGACTATTCGTGGCGTTATAGTTGGCTCATGGGGCTTGGCGTGATCGCGCCTCTGCTCGGCGCGGCGGTGGATTTGGCCGGCGAGGCGGCGACGCCACGGGCGCGGCGTTGGCTGGCCCTGCTCAAAGCCAGCTACGGCGCCGGTCTGCTGGCCCTATTGCTGGCGTAAACCGTCCGGTGAAAGGAGTTGGACGGATGGACGAGCAAAGCCGCCGCACCACTGACCGTCCCACTTGGGATGAATACTTCATGGATATTGCCTTTGCCGTGGCCGAGCGCAGCACATGCGACCGCGCCCATGTCGGCTCAGTGCTGGTACGCGACCGGCGTATCCTGACCACCGGCTATAACGGGGCGCCCGCCGGCCTGCCCCACTGTGACGACGTCGGCCATCTGATGGTAGACGGCCATTGCGTGCGCACCCTCCACGCCGAGCAAAACGCCATCATCCAGGCAGCGCTGCACGGCGTGAGCATCGAGGGCGCGACCGCCTACGTAACCCACCAGCCTTGCCTGACCTGCGCCAAGATGCTGATCAATGCCGGCATCCGCCGCGTGGTCTATGCCGGCAACTACCCCGATCCGTATAGCCGTGAGTTCTTTGCTCAGGCAGGCGTCGAGCTGGTCCACCTGCCGCGCATCCGCCCGCCCGACAGCGTCTACC
This sequence comes from Caldilineaceae bacterium, assembly GCA_035574055.1. Classification (GTDB taxonomy): domain Bacteria; phylum Chloroflexota; class Anaerolineae; order Caldilineales; family Caldilineaceae; genus QEUY01. Next base: position 793 of record DATLZJ010000504.1, on the reverse strand, counting down.
AACCCACCCGCGACGAGGGCGCCCCGCGCGAGTGACACAGGCCCCCCTCGTGAACTTGGCATTGGGCTAGACTGGCAGCCGGGGGGAGCGGTAATCCGGCTCGTGGGCCGTCCGCTGTAGCTCATGGGCGAGGGCGTCCGTGTATCCGGTCAGCGCATCCAGCGCCGCCGCAAAATGGTCATAGCGAAACCCGCGCCGCGGCAGCTCCGCCAGCAGGTTCACGTCCCCCTCCTCATCTACGGCAAAATAGACCAGGCGCATCTGTTGGTTGAGCCGCAGCAGCGCCGCAAAGAGCCGCCCCTGGCAGGCCGGGTCAGGTTGCGCCACCAGCGGGCTGACGGCAAAATGAACCCACTCCTCCCCGACCATCACATAGAGGTCGAACTCGTCCTCGCGGTGGGTGGCGAAGCTGCCCCGCCAGATGCCCGGCTCCGGCTTCTCCACTGCCCAGCCATAGCGCTCAAAATAGCCATCCATCGTGCTGCCGCTCATCGGCTCGTATCCTTCCGCGCTCGTACACGTCTACCTTGCTAGAGGCTGCTCTGACAGATGGCGACGGCAACAAATGGGGGCGCGCCCTCATGGTTGGCCCATCGGCAGGAAAAATTGGCCGCTGCCGGGGCTTGACAGCCATCTCGTTTCTGTTATAGTAGGGGTCAATCGAAAATTGAACAACTGTGAACCAGAAGAGTAGCTGCCAAAGCGGGCTTCAGAGAGTCTCCGGGGGCTGTGAAGGAGATAGCGGCGCAGGCGGTGAATGGGCTGGGGAGTTGGGCGTCGAACGGCTCTATGC
>DATLZJ010000503.1:0-3476 GCA_035574055.1 Caldilineaceae bacterium | reverse complement strand
TTCAAGAGCAAGGGCGCACAGCCCCTGGAGTTTGTAGTCGTGGTCAAGGAGGCGGACTCTGCCTGCTGACTACTGACTGCTGGGCGGCGACGTATGGTTGGCTGGCAATGGGGGACGGGTGGTCAGTCTGGATGCATCCTGTTGTGTCGGGGCGCCCGGCCCCTGCTGGATACACACGACGGGCAGGCACAAGGCCTGCCCCTACAGACGCCCGGCGTGGAGTGTGTGACGTGTCCGGCTCCGCCTCTGGAAGCTAGCAGTCACCCGCCAGCAGTCAGATTTTATGGCGGGGGGGCCTCGCCGGTCAGCGCTTCCGTACCGGTCAAGGATTCGGTTATGGTGATGCCGGAAGTTTGCGCCGCGGTCTCACCGCCGGGCAGCGGCGTCCAGGTCGGCGTCGGCTCAGCCGGGGGCTGCTCAACGGGCGGCTGTTCTGCCGGCGGCTGTTCCACAGGAGGTTGCTCTCCAGGCGGCTGCTCGGCAGGGGGTTGCTCGGCGGGCGGCTGCGCTTCAGGCGGGACCGGGGTCGGCTCCACAGGCGCCGGTGTATCCGTCGGCGGTTGCTCGACCGGCGGCGGGGGCGTGTCCGTCGGTACGGGGGTATCAGTCGGCATGGGCGTATCGGTGGGCGGCGCCTCGGCGGGCAGTGTGGGCGTCTCCGTCGGCGTGGCGGGCACCGGCGTCCAGGTCTCGGTGGGCAGCGGCGTCGCCGTCGGGTGGGCCACGAAGACGCGCACCCGCTGCTCAAAGGAGTTGCCGTGCGTATCGCGCACCAGCAGGCGAATGGTGTGGGGGCCGTCGCTCAGGCCGCTGGTGTCCCATTCGCCGAGCAGACCGTCAATCACCGGCGCGCCGTAGGGGCCGGCAATGGGCGGGCTGAAGGCGCCGGGGTTGTGGCTGACGCCATATTGCAGCTCAAAGCTGCTGAAGTCGGGCACATTGGCCGAGCCGAAAATGGGCACCAGGCCGCTCACCACCTCACCCTCCACCGGCTGGCGGATATACAGCTCCGGCTGGAAGGTAAAGACATCCTCTGGGCTAGCCGGCGGCTGTGGAATGCCGTGGGCCTCGGCCCAGGCGCGGTATGGCTCCGGATAGACCTTAAAGACCTTTTCCTCAATGGCCTCCGGCGGTGTGAACTCGTTGGCGAGCCGCCCACTGTTGCGGTCCAGCCGCACGATCTGCCAGAGGTCTTGCTCCGGCGGCAGCGGCGGGCGATCCTCGGCAAACCAGCGGGTGCGCCGCTCCGGGCAGGCCGGGCTGGGGATGGCGCCGGTGTCGGCGCAGACCTCGAACTGGCGCACACCGGGCGGCGGCGTGAACTCCATCACCGGCTCGCCCGCATGGGCAACAGTCATAAATTGGTTCCAGATGGGCGCCGCGCCGGTAACGCCGGAAACGGCGCGCATCTCGCTGTTGTCGGCGTTGCCCACCCAAACGCCCGTTACCAATTGGGGCGTATAGCCCAGGGTCAGGTTATCGCGGAAATCATTGGTGGTGCCCGTCTTGGCCGCAGCCGGACGGTCCAGGCGCAGCATTGAGTTAGCGCCAAAGGTGGGTGTGCGGGCCTCGTTGTCGCTCAGAATATCGGTGATCAAGAAGGCATCCACCGGGCTAACCACCTGCTCGCCCGCGCCCTCCACCGGCGTGTGGCAGGGCATGGGCGTGTTGATCTCACAAATGACCTTGCCCTCATTGTCCACCACCTTGAGGATCGCGACCGGCGGCACCCGCACGCCGCCATTCGCCAGCACCGCATAAGCGCCGGTCAGCTCCAGTAGGGGAATCTCGCCGCCGCCCAGGCTCAGGCTTAGCCCATAGTCGGGCCGGGTGAGGGTCGTCACCCCCAGCCGGCGCATCAGCTCCAGGAAGTCGGGCAGTTCCACCTGCTGGAGGGCGCGCACCGCGGGAATGTTGAAGCTGTTCGCCAGCGCCGTGCGCACCGTGACGATGCCATGTTCCTGGTTGTCGTAGTTAGTCGGCACATAAGGCGGGTTGGCGCCGTCGGGAAACTCCTGCTTGATGTCGGCGACCAGCGTGCCGGGCGTCCAACGCTCGTTGACGGGCTTCTCCGGCTGCTCGAACGCGGCCAGATAGACAAAGGGCTTGATCGAGCTACCCGGCTGGCGGGGCGTGAGGGCCATATTGATCTGGCCGTCAATCTCCACATTCTCGAAGTCGGCGCTGCCTACCAAGGCGACAATCTCGCCGGTCTGCGGGCGCAGCGCGACCAACGCGCCGTTGGAGACGTTGCGGTCGGCCAGCCTGGCCACATTCTCCTGCACGATCTGCTGGGCCGCCTCTTGCAGCTCCGGGTCCAAGGTCGTCGTCACCTCCAGGCCGGCCTGGTAAAGGGCATTTGGCCCCAGAATTGGCACCAGCAGCCGCTCCAGCTCCTGACGCACAAAGAGGGTGAAGTGGGGGGCCTTCATATCAAACTCAAGCGGCTCGTAGGCCAGCGGCTCTAACCACGCGGCGTCTGCCTCTGCCGGCGTGATATAGCCGTTCTCGACCATGAGACCCAAGACGACCTTCTGGCGCTCCTTGGCCCGGTCGGGGTGGTGGTAGGGATCATAGTAGGCCGGGAGTTGGGGGAGGCCGGCCAGCAGCGCGGCTTCAGCCAGGGTCAGGTCGGCCACATCCTTGCTGAAGTAGGTCTCGGCGGCGGCGGCGGCCCCATAGGCGAAATTGCCGTAATACAGCTCGTTCAGGTAGATCTCGAGGATCTCATCCTTCTCCCAAGTACGGCTGATCTCGGCGGCCAGGATCGCCTCCTTGACCTTGCGGCTGATGGTCTGCTCCGGCGTGAGGTAAAGCATCTTCACCAACTGCTGGGGGATAGTGGACGCGCCGGAGACAAAGCCCCGCTCCTGCACAGCATAGTAGAGGGCGCGCACTAGCGCCACAGGGTCAATCCCTTGATGGCGGTAAAAGTTGGCGTCCTCGGTGGCGATGGTCGCCTGGATCAAGTAGGGCGAGATTTCATCCAGGCGGACCCGGGTGCGCCGCCCTGCATTGGGGTCAAAGGTCTCGTTGAGCAGGTTGCCTTCCCGGTCAAAGATGCGGGTGCTCTGGAAATCGCTGGCTTTAGCTTCCAGTTCCCAGGGCCGGTCCAGGTTGCTGGCGATGACCGCATAACCGATCAGCGCCGCGCCCAAACCAAAGAGCGCCAGGATCACAAAGGTAATGATACCGCCGATAAAGCCGCTCATAAAGGAACGGTTGCGGCGTGGTGCTGCACGCCGGGCCGGGCGGACACGCGGTGTACGGGGTTTTAAGTCATAACGGCCCATAGGTCAATCTGCTCTATATCCCTCGAAAGCTCACTGGAGAGCGGTCACGGCCACTCCCACGGCAATGTATTCTGATAAATCCAGGCAGCAGTATGCAGCGCCTGGAGCGCCAGCAGGGGAACAAACCCTGCGGCAAGTGCGGGCGGGCGCAAGGTCTGCGCCGCCAAGGCGACCAGCCAGAGC
>DATLZJ010000502.1:0-4654 GCA_035574055.1 Caldilineaceae bacterium | reverse complement strand
GGTTGGTGGAGGTGTAGACGGCGGCCCCGGTCATGGAAGGGGTAAAGCGGCTGCCGATGCGCGCAAACTCACCGGAGGCCGCAACCTGGCCGTCCTCGGCATAGCGCGGCGAGATACTGACTTGGCCCATTCGCAAGTACGACAACCCGTCCCACAGCGGCGTCCACGTATCGCCGCCGTCCTGCGAGCGCAACACTCCCTCGCCGTGATAGGTGCGGGCATAACCCGCGGCGAAGAGCGTCTGGTCCTCGCCAAAGGCGGGCGAAATGGCGAAATCGAGCTGCACCTCCGGATATTCGGGAAGCCCGCCGCGCAGCCGCGCCCAACTCTGGCCGCGGTCCCGGCTGCGGTAGAGCTGCGCGCCCGTCGCTACATAGAGGGTGCCATCCTCGGCATAGCCAGGGGAAGGCAGGATTTCGGTAACGTAGCGGTTCGGCAAGGGCTGCTCCTGGGTCGGCGCGGGCGGCAGCGGCTCGCCGCCCCGTTCAGCCATGATCAGCAGATCGCCCCCGTCCCGCCCAAAGAAAAGCCCCGACTCCGGGTCATAGTCCAGCCAGCAGAAGGAATAGAACTGCCCAACCGGCAGCAGTGAAGGCAGCGCCAGCACATAACCGTTATCAATGAGCATCTGGCGGGTCGTGGGGTTGATGAAGCTGGCGTAGAGGCCGTCACGAAAGGCCAACTCGTTGCCCGCCAGGTCCTCCACTCGTAGATTCCAGTAGAAGACATAGCGCGAATAGTAGTCGTTGATGTAGCGGCGCCCATCAATGGGCCAGAGCAGATGAGGCTGGCTGCTGCAAGAGGCGCGCCAGATGGGCATAGAGAGCGTATCGGTGATCGGGCGCAGGCTGGTCGCGTCGAAGAAACGTGGCTCCGGGTAATTGCCGGCCCCGGCCCCCGTTGCAATGCGATGCATCTCTAGCGCCAGTAGGTTGGCGTCGCCGAAGAAGTAAGCGCGCTCGGCGACATCGTTGCCCACACAGTCGGGGCAGGGGCTTTCGGCCAGTTCTGGCGCCAGATCATGCGTGACCGTGTACGTTTCCAGGTCCACGACCAGCGCCGTGCGCGCCACGACCACCAGGTCATCCCGGCGCGGGTTGTAGAGCGGGATACCGTAGTAGGGCAACTCGTCCAGAAGCTCCAGGCTATCCGCGTCGTAGATTTGGACAGGCACAGGATTGTAAGTTGGGTCTGAGGAGTAGGGGCGGCCGGTAAAGAGCCGGCCATGATCTGGGTCTAGACTCACAAAGCGCGGTCCCGCCAACCGCCCGGCGATCTCCCGGCGCGCGGTGTCCACGACAGTGACGGCGATCTCGCCCTCATCCTCGAAATAGTCATAGCTAGGATAAACATAGAGCCGGTCATTGAGCGGGTCCAGTGCGAGATCGCCGCCGGCCGGCAGCGTTGCCGTCACCGAGAGGGTCTCACCGTCCACAATGTAAAGCTGGCCGCCGGTGTCTGTCACATAGAGGTCGCCGGAGATGGGGTTGCGCCGGAAGTCGCGTAATCGCTCCCCCTCGCCTGCCAGCGGCAACCGCTTGATGAGACGAGGGAAAACCGCGGCGCGGTTGCCGGGCGTGGGTGTGGAAGACTGCGCCTGGAGCGCAGCCGGCCAGTGTACGACGGCCAGCAGGACCAAGAGCAGCATTGCCGGTAGACTGCTCCAGATCAGCAGCCTTTGCCAGGACGCCCGAAAGCACATCTGATGGTGAGACATAGCAACAGACTCCTTTGCTGCGGTGTGGCAGCCGGGCCGGCGCCCTCGCAGAATGGGCAAACGATGCGGGTAAATCCACCGCCTCATGGTATCATGAATCTGCAACTGTTCCGTTCATTCTACCGTGGGAGGCCCCAATCCTGCGAGGGCGTCCCTTTCGCTTGACTCAACCTGTTATGCCTGCCGCGCTCGACGACATCACGGTGCTAGACCTCTCCAGGGTGCTGGCCGGCCCCTATGCCACCATGCTGCTAGGCGACCTGGGCGCCCGCATCATCAAGATCGAGCAGCCGGGCCGCGGCGACGATACCCGCCACTGGGGGCCGCCCTTCACTGCCAACGGGGAGAGCGCCTATTTCCTCTGCGCCAACCGCAACAAAGAGAGCGTCACCCTCAACCTCAAGCACGAAGCCGGCATGGAGGTGCTGCGCGCGATGGTGCAGCGGGCCGATGTGCTGGTCGAAAACTTCAAGGCCGGCGCGCTGGCGGCTTTAGGGCTAGACTATGAAAGCGCGCGTGCGCTGAACCCCGGCCTGATCTATTGCTCGATCACCGGCTATGGGCAGACCGGCCCCTATCGCGACCGGCCCGGCTATGATGTGGTTGTGGAGGCGCAGGGCGGGATCATGAGCATCACCGGCCCGCCCGACGGCGAGCCCTACAAGGTGGGCGTCGCCATTGTGGACATCACCGCCGGGATGCAGGCCGTGATGGCGATCCTGGCGGCGCTCCACTACCGCAGCCGCACCGGCCAGGGCCAATACCTCGATATTGCTCTGCTGGACACCCAGATCGGCTGGCTTGCCAATGTCGCCAGCGCCTATCTGCTCTCCGGCGAGCCGCCGAAACGATACGGCAACGCCCACGCCTCGATTGTCCCCTACCAGACGGTGCGCACCGCCGATCGCTGGCTTATGCTCGCCGTCGGGAACGATGCGCAGTTCGCCCGCTTGGCCGAGCTGTTGGGCCACAGCGAATGGGCAGGCGACGCCCGCTTCGCCGCCAATCGCGCCCGTGTCCGCCACCGAGACGAGCTGATCCCGCTGCTCGAAGCCGAGTTTTGCCGGGCGCCCGCCGCCGAGTGGACCGAGCGGCTTCTGGCGGCGGGCATCCCCTGTAGCCCGGTCAATGACATCCCGACCGCGCTGGCCGATCCCCAGGTCGCTGCCCGTGACCTGGTGCAGCGGGTCACCCATCCGCAAACGGGGGAGATCCCGATGATCGGCCCGGCGCCAAAGTTAAGCGCCACGCCGGCTGTGATTCGCCGCCCTCCTCCCCTTCTGGGCGAGCATACAGAGGCGGTCTTGCGCGACTGGCTGGGCTACGATGCCCAGCAGATCGCGGCCTTGCGCGCAGCCGGCGCAATTTAATGCGCTTCCTTTGCCGACCCCAAGGAGACATTTATGAGGAGACGTTTATGGATTTCAGCCTGAGCGCCGAACAACAGATGATCCAGGATGCTGTGCGCAAATTCGCGCGTGAACAAATCCTTCCCCACTCGCGCGAGTGGGACCATGCCCAGAAGTTCCCCCGCGAATTGCTCAACCACATGGGCGAGCTGGGGTATCTTGGCGTCCCCATTCCGGAGGAATATGGCGGGGCAGGGCTGGATTACATCGCCGAGGCTATCGTCTTTGAGGAAGTCGGCTACGCCGACTCCAGCGTCCGCACGACCCTCTCGGTCCAAATGTCGTTGGTCGAGCTGACCATCCTGCATTGGGGAACGGAGGAGCAGAAGCGCCGTTACTTGCCCAAGCTGTGCAGCGGCGAATGGCTGGGCTGTTTTGGCCTCACCGAGCCAAACGCCGGCTCCGACGCGGCCAACATTGCCACCACCGCGCGCCAGGAGGGGGACGAGTGGGTGCTCAACGGCCAGAAGGTCTGGATCAGCAACGGCACCTGGGCCGATGTCGCCATCATCTTTGCCCAGACCCAGCCGGGCAGCAAGCACCGCGGCATGGTGGCCTTTTTGGTGGATACCAAGACGCCCGGCTTTTCCAGCCGCAAGATGACCGGCAAGCTGGGCCTGCGCGCCAGCGACACCGGCGAGTTGTTCCTCGAGCAGGTACGCGTCCCCGACAGCGCCCGCTTGGGCCAGGTCGGCGAAGGCTTCCGCATCGCCATGAGCGCGCTGGATAACGGGCGCTTCGGCGTCGCCAGCGGCTGCGTCGGCGCCGCCCAGCACGCGCTGGACGCGAGTGTGCGCTATGCCAAAGAGCGCATCGCCTTCGCGCGCCCCATCGCCGGCTTCCAACTGGTCCAGGATATGCTGGCCCAGATGAAGGTCAATGTAGAAGCGGCCCGGCTGCTTGTCTACCAGGCCGGTTGGGTGAAAAACCGGGGTGAAAAGAGCACGATTCCTGTCTCGATTGCCAAATATTACGCAACCGAGATCGCCAAGCAGAACGCGGACATGGCGATCCAGATCCATGGCGGCTATGGATACTCGGATGAATACGTTCCCGAACGGCTCTGGCGCGACTGCCGGGTTGCCAGCCTCTATGAGGGCACCAGCCAGATCCAAAAACTGATCATCGGCCGCGACCTCACCGGCATCTCGGCCTTTGAGGGCTGATGGCTGGTAGCTCAGAGAGCAGAAAATAGGCGGGAGAAAATAGAAAATCGTGTAGAGGGCGCCGCAGAGCTATCTTCTACTTTCTACTTCCTATCTTCTCTTCGGAGCCACCGGCCATCAACCGCCAGCCCTCACCCGTGCTCGCCACCAGGCGACCGGCAGCCGCCGCACCCTGCCCCACGCCGAGACGCGGGCGCGCTGCGAGAAGACATTGTAGCCGCCTCGTTCAATGGCGCCGAGAATAGCGCCATAGAGATCAGCGGCGGCAGCGACGGCAAAGCGCCCTTCGGGCGACAAGTAGGCAATGCCCGGTATAGCCTCTGCATAGAGCCGGCGGTTGCGCTCGATCTGGAAGCGCATGA
>DATLZJ010000501.1:0-5380 GCA_035574055.1 Caldilineaceae bacterium | reverse complement strand
GAGATTTCCTTCCTCTTTACCACGCGCGCAGGCGGCTATATGATTGGCTCCTTTTTCGGTGGCTGGCTTTACGACCGGCTGCGCGGCCATCCGGTGATGGCCGGCGGGTTGCTCTTGATGGGGCTGGGGATGTTCTTGACGCCACTGCTGCCGTCGCTCTGGCCGTTGGCTGCTGTACTGCTGGTGGTCGGCCTCGCCGAGGGGGCGGTTGATGTGGGAGGCAATACCCTGCTGCCCTGGATCCACCGCAGCAAGGTCGGGCCTTACATGAATGCGTTGCACTTTACCTTTGGGGTGGGCGCATTCCTTGCGCCGCTGGTCATCGCCTTTGCCGTCCAGCAGACCGGCGGCATTCGCTGGGGCTATTGGCTGTTGGCGCTCTATGTCGTTCCTGTACTGCTCTGGTTGGCGCGCGAGCCAAGCCCGCTGACCGAAGTGCAACAGGACCAGGGCCGCTCCACCGGCGTCAACTGGCGGCTGGTCAGCCTGATGGCCTTTTTCATGTTCCTCTATGCCGGGGCCGAGATCGGCTTTGGCGGCTGGGTTTATACCTATGCCTTCAGCACGGGGCTGGTGGATAGCACCGTCGCCTTCTACGTGACTTCCACTTTCTGGGGCGCGCTGACCTTGGGGCGCTTGGCGGCCATTTGGATCGCGGCCCGCGTGCGGCCGCGCACGATCCTGATTTCGGATCTGATGGGCGGCCTGTTGAGCCTGGCGTTGCTGTTGGCGCTGCCGGACAGCCAGTGGGCGCTGTGGGTGGGCGTCTTCGGCCTGGGTCTCTCGCTGGCCTCCATTTTCCCGACCCTGATCACCTGGTCGGAACGGCGCACCACCGTCAGCGGGCTGGTCACCAGCTTTTTCCTGATCGGCTCCAGCGTTGGCGCCATGACGCTGCCCTGGCTCATCGGGCAACTCTTTGAGGTCTATGGCCCTCAAGTCACCCTGTTTGCGATCTTGCTGGACCTGCTGGCCGCCAGCGGCGTCTTTGTGGCCCTCATGGCCTATGGCGGCCCTCCCAAACCTGAGCTAATCGTCCATGAGGTCTAGCTGGCATGAGGTCTAGCTGGATTGACGTGGGCGGGTATCAATCATCACGCTGTGGGTATGCTGTCGCGGGTATGATATCGCGGGTATGATGTCGTGGGCTTGAAGTACCTGGCATTGGACTTGGGCACCTCCTTCCTCAAGGGGGCGGTGCTGGACTTGGAGCAACTGACCATTGAGGCGGCGGCGCGGCGGCCCTTTCCGCCGCCAATCGCGGACCTGCCGCCGCTTTTCTGTGAGGTGAATCCGGCAGCTATCGTCGCGGCGACGCGCGAGCTGCTGGACGAGCTGGCCGGCCATGCGCCGGAGGCAGCCGGTGTGGTGGTGTGCAGCCAGATGCATGGCCTGGTCCTGATGGGCCGGCATGGAGAGGCGCTCTCCAATGCAGTCACCTGGCAGGATCAGCGGGCGCTGTTGCCCAACCCGCGCGGGGATGGCACGCTCTTTGAGTTTCTGCAAGCCCGGATTCCTCCGGCGCAGCAACAGGCGTTGGGCAATGGGCTGAAACCGAGCCTGCCGCTCTGTACGCTAGCCTGGTGGGCCGCGCGCAGCGAGCTGCCAGCAGGGGCGATTCCGGCCTCGCTGCCTGACTATGTGTTGGCGACGTTGAGCGGCAGCCCGCCTGTGGTCGAGCCGACCCTGGCTGCTTCGATGGGCGCGCTCGACCTGCCGACCGGGCGCTGGCACGCGGTGGCGCTGGCGAACCTGGGCCTGGGCAGCCTGGCCTGGCCGCCGCTGGTCGAGGCGACTGCCCCGGCCTATGAACTGCCGGTGGGCAGACGGCGGCTGCCTTGCTACCCGCCGGTGGGCGACCACCAGTGTGCGGTGCTGGGCGCGCTCTTGCAGCCGGGCGAGCTGTCGCTGAATATTTCGACCGGCTCCCAGGTGAGCGTGCTGGCGCCCCGCTTCCGGGCCGGCGACTATGAGGTGCGCCCCTACTTCGACGGCGGCTACCTCCAGACCATTACCCGGATTCCGGCAGGACGGGCGCTCAATGCCCTGGTGGACTTGTTGCTGGAGCTGGCGCAGGCCGAGGGCATTCCACTAAAGGACCCGTGGGCAACCATTGCGGCTGCGGTGGCGGCGACGCCGGAGACCGACCTACAGGTGGACCTCGCCTTTTTTGCCAGCCCGGTCGGCGACCGAGGCGCGATTACCAATATCCGCGAGGAGACCTTGACCATCGGCCATCTCTTTCGCGCTGCCTTCCAGGCCATGGCGCGCAACTACCGGCTCTGCGCCGAGCGGCTGGCGCCGCCGGCAACGTGGCAGCGCTTGGTCTATTCCGGCGGCGTGGCCCAACGTTTCGCGCCGCTGCGCGACGAGATCGGCGCAGCCTTTGGCACCTGGCAGCGGCTGTGCCCGACCACCGAAGACACCTTATTGGGCCTGCTGGCGCTGGCCTTGCGCGACAGTGGACGAGCGTCGAGCGTCGCCGAGGCGACCCGGCTGCTCTGGGCGCGCTACATCGAGCCGGCGGACGCCGGCAGCACATAGGCCGCCGGGTGGCCCATGGTGAGCCTTCCTCCGGGAAGATGGTCGTCGAGCCTGTGCATATCACAGCGCATGTGCTGTGCCTTCCATTTGTTCCATCAGCCACCATAGCCAGGAGGAGTCTATGCCGCTCTCCTTTGACATGCCCTATGACCAGCTTTTGGTCTATCAGGGCACCAACCCGCGCCCGGCGGATTTTGACGACTTTTGGGACCGGAGCCTCGCCGCGTTGCGGGCCACAGACCCCCAGCCGGAGCTAGTCCCCGCTGATTTTCAGACCAGCTTCGCCGAGTGTTTTGACCTCTACTACACGGGCTTAGGCGGCGCGCGCATCCATGCCAAGCTGCTTCGCCCGCGCAAGGCCAGCACACCCCACCCCGCGGTGCTGATGTTTCACGGCTATTCGGGCAGCGCCGGCGACTGGGTGGATAAGCTTGGCTACGTGGCCGAAGGCTATACGGTGGCGGCCATGGACTGCCGCGGTCAAGGCGGCTTGTCCGAGGATAAGGGGGGCGTCTTCGGCTGGACGCTGCGCGGCCATATTGTGCGCGGCCTGAGCGACAAACCTGAAAATCTGCTCTTCCGCTACATCTTTCTGGATACCGCCCAACTGGCGCGCGTGGTGATGGAGATGCCCGACGTAGACCCAGACCGGGTCGGCGCAACCGGCGGCAGCCAGGGAGGTGGGCTGACCTTGGCCTGCGCAGCCCTGGAGCCGCGCATCAAGCTGGCCGCGCCGGTCTTCCCCTTTCTCTCCGACTACAAGCGAGTCTGGCAGAAGGAGTTAGCCAAAAACGCTTACCTCGAGTTGGACGAATACTTCCGCCGCTTCGACCCGCTCCACGAACGCGAGGAGGAAATCTTCACCAAGCTGGGCTATATTGATGTGCAACACCTGGCCCCGCGCATTCGCGCCGAGGTGTTGATGGCGGTCGGGCTGATGGACCAGGTCTGCCCACCCTCCACCCAGTTCGCCGCCTACAACAAGATTCCCGGCAAAAAATGTCTCCGCATCTACCCGGACTTTCAACATGAGAACCTGCCGGGCAACAATGACGCCATCTTCCAATTCATGCGCGGGCTTTAGTTTCTACATTCATGCAAAAGATTCATGCAAAAGATTCATGCAAAAGGAGAACTCATGGAATATCGCCAACTCGGCCGGTCGGGCCTGCGGGTCTCGGTCATCGGACTCGGCACTAATCAGTTCGGCGGCAAGGTGGATCAGGCCGGCGTCAATGAGATCATCGCTACGGCGCTGGACCTGGGCATCAACCTGATTGACACGGCGGATACCTACAGCAAGGGGCGCTCGGAGGAGACGCTGGGGGTTGCGCTGCGCGGGAAATGGGACAAGGTCGTGCTCGCGACCAAGGTGCATGGCGCAATGGGCGACGGCCCCAACGACTGGGGTACCTCGCGCTACCACATCATGAACGGGGTGGAGGCGAGCCTCCGCCGCCTGCAAAGCGATCACATTGACCTCTATCAGATGCACCGCTGGGACGCGACGACGCCGTTGGACGAGACCTTGCGCACGCTGGATGACCTGGTGCGCAGCGGCAAGGTGCGCTATATCGGCTGCTCCAACTATGCCGCGTGGCAACTGGCCCAGGCCAATATGCTGGCCGAGCTGCGGGGGTATATCCCCTTTGTGAGCATTCAGAATCACTACCATATGCTGGAGCGGGGTCTGGAGCAGGAGGTACTCCCCTACTGCGCCGCGAACAACGTTGGCATCCTGCCCTATTTTCCGCTGGCCGGTGGGTTTTTGACCGGCAAGTATAAGCGGGGCCAAGCAGCGCCGGCCGGCTCGCGCGGCGAGCAAAGCCCCTATGTCCAGCGTTATATGACCGACGCCAACTATACCAAGGTGGAAAAGGCCGAAGCCTGGGCGCAGGAACGGGGCCATAGCATGACCGAATTGGCCCATGCCTGGCTGCTGGCCCATCCCCAGGTCAGCTCAGTCATCTCCGGCGCGACCCGCCCGGAGCAGGTACGGAGTAACGCCGCCGCTGCCGATTGGGCGCTGTCCGCGGCGGAGCTGGAAGAGATCAACAACCTCTTGGCGAGCTAATCCTACGGGAGCGGAGGAACCAATGCCAGCGCGGATCAACAAGGCCATTGAGCTGTTGGAACAGGGCCAGCCGGTCTATTACACTGGCGTGCGTGAGCTGAGCTACGAGAGTGGGCGCGCGGCGGCCAAGACGTGGGCCGACTATCTGAGTGTTGATATGGAGCATGGCGTCTTCGATTTGGGCGCGCTTGACGCCTTTATGCGCGGGTTGGTGGATGGCGGCCCCACGGCCAGCGGCCACCGCACCCCCGCGGTGATTGTGACGCTGCCCGTGGACGGGGTGGACGAGCAGACCATGCGCGCCAATGCGTGGATGATCAAGCAAGTGCTGGCGCGCGGGGTGCATGGCCTCCTGCTCTGCCATGTCGAGTCGCCAGGCGCGGCGCGCGCCTTTGTGGAGGCGGCGCGTTACCCTTTCCAGACGATAGGCGTGGGCGATGGGCTGGAGGTGGGCCGGCGCGGGTCGGGCGGCCAGGGACACGCGGCTGCGATCTGGGGCGTGAGCGTCGCCGACTATCTGGAGCGGGCCGATGTCTGGCCGCTCAATCCAGCAGGAGAGCTGCTGCTTGGTCTGAAGATCGAGAATCGCCGTGCGCTGGAGAACGCCGAGGCAACCACGCGCGTGCCGGGGCTGGCCTTCGCCGAATGGGGGCCGGGGGATATGGGCATGTCCTTTGGCTACCGCGACGCCCACGATCCCCCCTATTCGCCGGAGATGGAGGCGGCGATGGCGCGGGTCAAGGCCGCCTGTGACGCGGCGGG
>DATLZJ010000500.1:0-2578 GCA_035574055.1 Caldilineaceae bacterium | reverse complement strand
CCTTGCGGTAGACCGACACCCGCTCCGGTTCTTCTACCAGAGACGTTGCCAGAAAACGGACCAGCTCTTCCATAGGCGGTAGTTAGGCGCTCGTCTCGCTGCTTGCCGCAGCTTCGGCAGGGCGGATGGCCTTGCCCTTTTCATCAATCAGGTTGAGCCGCCGCAACATGTGGGCCACGGCCTCGCTCGGCTGGGCGCCGACGCTCAACCAGTGGGCGGCGCGCTCCACGTTGATCTCGACGGTCTCGGGCGTCGTGCGCGGGTCGTAGGTGCCAATGGTTTCGATAAAGCGACCATCGCGCGGGGACTCTTTATGGGCGACGACCACCCGGTAAAACGGCTTCTTTTTCGCGCCCATCCGGCGCAGGCGAATACGAACCACTCGATTGATCTCCTTGAAAATCCTTAAAGAACCTATCAGCTCCAACGTGTCCGGTCTAAGGTAGGAACGAAACGTGCTAAGACAACCGACAGCACAGCGGCAGACTAGTTGAACCCGCCGAACATATCCATCAGGCCACGGGGCGCCCCGGCGCCGCTGCGTTGGCGGTGTTTGCCCTTGCCCTTCTTCTTGCGACCGCCGCCCATGATTCCCAACTGTTTCATGATCTTTTGCATGTCGCGGAACTGCTTCACCAGGTCATTGACCTCTTCGACGGTGGTGCCGCTGCCGGCTGCAATCCGCCGCCGGCGGCTGCCGTTCAACAGGTCCGGGTTGCGGCGCTCCTTGAGGGTCATGCTGTTGATGATGGCCTCGGTGCGGCGCAAATTGCCCTCGGCCATCTGGGTGTCAATGTCCTTCATCATGCGGTTGACGCCGGGGATCATGCCCAGAATATCGGTGATCGGCCCCAGCTTCTTGATCTGGCGCAGTTGGTCCAGAAAGTCCTCGAAGTCGAAGCTGCCCTCCTGGAGCTTGCGCTCCATCGCCAGCGCGTCTTCTTCGGTGATGGTCTCCTGGGCGCGCTCGATGAGGCTCAACACATCGCCCATGCCCAGAATGCGGCCCGCCAGCCGGTCGGGCTGGAACGGCTCCAGGTCGGCCAGCTTTTCGCCGGTGCCCAGGAACTTGATGGGCACCCCCGTGACTTGCCGGACGCTCAGGGCAGCGCCGCCGCGGGCGTCGCCGTCAATCTTGGTCATGATCAGGCCGGTGAGCGGGACGCGGGCATTGAAGCCTTCGGCCACATTGACCGCTTCCTGGCCGGTCATCGCGTCCACCACCAGCAGCACCTCGGCGGGGCGGGTGACCATCCGCACCTGTTCCAGCTCCTGCATCATCTGGTCGTCAATCTGGAGCCGGCCTGCGGTGTCCAGGATCACATGGGTGTAGGCCTTCTCACGCGCCAGCCGCAGGGCGTTCTTGGCGATAGTCGGGGCGGGCGTCTGTGTGCCCTCGCTGTGGACCGGCACATCAATCTGGCGGCCCAAAATCTCAAGCTGCTGGATGGCTGCCGGGCGGTAGATGTCGGCTGCCACGAGCAGGGGACGTTGGCCGTTTTTGCGTAGGCGCAGGGCCAGCTTGGCGGCCATGGTTGTCTTGCCGGCGCCCTGCAGGCCGACCAGCATAAAGGCATGGGGCGGCTGGCCGGAGGTGTTGAGCGGCGCGGGCTTGCCCAGCAGCTCAATCAGCTCTTCATGGACGATCTTGACCACCTGTTGGGCCGGGGTCAAGCTCTCCATGACCTCCTTGCCCACGGCGCGCGCGCGGATGCGCTCGACAAACTCCTTGACGACCTTGAAGTTGACGTCGGCCTCAAGCAGGGCAAGCCGCACCTCGCGCAGCGCCAGGTTGACATCTTGCTCGCTGAGCTTTCCCTGGCGGGCGAGCTTATCAAAGACTCCCTGTAGCTTGTCGGTCAGACTTTCAAACACGCGTTTGTGTCCGTTCTCTCTTGGCGTCGCGCCGGTTTCCCCGGCCCCGTCCACCGCTCATCCGTGCCATGCGCCGGCTCGCCGGTCGCAGCATCCATGCCCTTGCCCACCGGACGCACAACGAACCATTGTACTTGATTAGCGGTTCCGGGTCAAATAGGGCAGGTGGGCGGCGGGCCAAAGGCCCCTATGTCGCCCCTATAAAAAATCATCACCAATAAAAACGAGGGTGCAGGTTACGCGACCTGCACCCTCGTCGCTTGTCCGTAAGCCCCCTCCTGCTTACGGCGTCGGCGTGGCGCTCGGTACGTAGAGCTTCGCCCCGATCAAGATAGTGTCCGTCTCCAGACAGTTGACGGCCATCAGTTCGCTCACCGTGGCGCCGGTGCGGTTGGCGATGGCGGTCAGATTGTCGCCCGCCTTCACCTCGTAGAGCACCCAGTCTTCGGGCCGGTCCACGCCACACTGGAGCACAGGCACATCGGTCTTGAGCGAGGCGGCGGGCACGTACAGCTTCGCGCCGATCAGGATCGTCTCCGACTCCAGACAGTTGACCTCCACGATCTTGTCCACGGTCGTGCCGCCGCGATTTGCCAAGAAGGTCAGGTTGTCGCCGATCCGCACCTCATAGGGCACCCAGCCTTCGGGCCGTGTCACCGTACAACCAGCGACCTGCGGCTGGAGCACGGCGGGCGCATCGGGC
>DATLZJ010000499.1:0-7826 GCA_035574055.1 Caldilineaceae bacterium | reverse complement strand
GACCACTGGCGGCCCGGCGTGTGCTCGTCCTGCAACTCGTGAACGCTGCCGTTCACCAGGTCAGGCGGCAGCGCGTTGGGCGGTAGGATACCGCACAGGCATATCCGTAGGTGCGGTATCCTACCGCAGGGGCATGTCAGCCAGAGCGTGCGCTAGGATAGCGCACCTACAGTGAGGCCCTTCCCTTCTGGTCACGCAACGATGGCCCCTGTCACGGCATGGCGCGGGTGACGCGGCCGGCGCTGCAAGCCAGCAGTCACCGGTCTCCAGTCAGCAGTCTACTGGTAGTGGACCTGGAACAAAATGTCCTGCGGATAGTTGCCAAAGCCCCGACCGAACAGATTTACCCCGCCCACATGCTCGCCCTGTGGGTCTACGCCAAAGCGCACGCGCACAAATGGCTGCTGGTCCAGCGCCAGGTCGGACAGGCGCACATCCGACAGCGGCGCATCGTCCAGCCAGCTCCCGTCCGCGTCCACGCGCCATACCTTAAGCAGCCCGTATTGGCTGTTCCAGTCCTCCCACCACTCTGGCGTCAGGTTGCCGCGCCGGTCGCCGAAGTCGCCGGGGGCTGTCCAGACGCCCAACCGGCGCCCGTTGATCTCCAGATAAATATCCGACGGCCACTCATCGTGGTGCAGCGGCGCTTCTGAACACAGCTCGGCGCTGATCTGCAAGCTCGTTACCGCCAGTTCGGGCGACAGACGCAGCGGGAAGCGGTATTCCACATAGCCCGAATGGAACCAAATCAGTTGCGCCTGGAGACGGGCCGGTTCATAAAACGACGCCGGGTCATCCAGAAGACCGATGATGCCGGTGGAGCCGGCCAGCCCACACGTGGGCGTGATCTGGCAGTCGCTATAAGCGCCCACCGGCATCTGATGGCTGATGGTCTTGCCCCACAACGGTCGCTGCTGGGGCAAGACGACGACGATCATATCGAAGATGCGCGCGCAGAGCTTCTGGACCCCGCGGCTGGCGGCCACTGTCTCCACCCGCACCAAGCCGGCCCGCTCTAGGGTGCTGAGGTGTAGAACGGTCGTCGAGAGCGGCATCGCCAGCGCCTCGGCAATCTCCGTGACATTCGCAACTCGGTCTTGCAGGTAAGCTAGGATGCGCAGCCGTTGGGTCGAGCCAAGGGCCTTGATCGCCGCGACGCTGCTCTCACGATGCTCTTGGTCGGTATAGAGCATCAGCGTGCGTTGCCGGCGCGCCGCCATTTGACCTGGCGGCGCAGGCGACTCAGGCAACGGCGGTTGGGAGGAAGACAGCTCTAAGGATGGACCCATTCCCTTGAGCCTCCACACTCAATGAACCG
This sequence comes from Caldilineaceae bacterium, assembly GCA_035574055.1. GTDB lineage: Bacteria > Chloroflexota > Anaerolineae > Caldilineales > Caldilineaceae > QEUY01. The sequence continues at coordinate 6,508 of DATLZJ010000499.1, read as the reverse complement.
GCTTTTGTTACATAAAAACATAGAATAAAACCTCACGCGTGTCAATCACCCAAACGGGGCCGCGGCGGGATCATGGCAACACGGCGACAACATCACAGCAATACCCATCACAGCAACATTCACCACAAGCAATATCACAAATTGCCATCGTAGTCACCGTGCAAGACCATGATTCGCCTTGGCGACGTCCGATGACCATCTCACCCAATGTATCCCGTTTGGCACATAAAAACCTGAAAGTCAACCTTGACGCGCCGATCCTCAACGTGCTATTATGGAAAAGCATCTGGTATGCCTGACTGTGCTATCGAACGAGTACTGTCTGGAGGAACAGAGCGCCTATCCGCTACCCACGTCCAAACGTAATCTCTGCATACACTTTTCCACAGGAGGCAATCCCGTGAAACGATTCTCTCTATTGGCGATACTTGCACTGGTTATGGCGCTTACACTGAGCGCCTGTGGGCCGCCGCCGAGCCAACCCGCGTTGGAAGGCGAGGAGCCGGCCGCCGAGCCGGCTGCCGAGGGCGCTGAGGCTGGAGCAGAGGCCGGCGCGGAAGCTGGGGCGGAGCCGACCGCCACGCCCATTGTCGCCGAGGCCGGCACCGGCGACTTGCAGTTGATCTACTGGAATGGCCTGACCGGCAGCGACGGCGCAACCATGGTGCAGATGGTCGAGGCCTTTACCGCAGAGAACCCGGAAATCTCGGTACGGGTCGAGATGATGCCGTGGGATATCTACTTCGACAAGCTGTTGGCCTCGCTCGTCTCCGGCAGCCCGCCCGACCTATTCTTGCTCCACGAGTTTGAGATTCCTCAATTTGCCAGCCAGGGTGTGCTGCGCGAGACCCGCGACTTCTACCAGGAGATGGGCGGCCCTATCCCCGAAAGTGATATTGTTGACTATACCCTCGAGGCGCTGACCTACGAGGGCAACCGCTATGGCGTGCCGCTGGACATTCACGGCTGGGGGCTTTGGTACAACCGCGACCTCTATGAAGCCGCAGGGCTGGACCCCAATACCTGTCCCGCCACCGGCGAAGAGTATATCGAGCTGGCCCGCCAACTTACCATTGACGCCAACGGCAACAACGCCGCCAGCCCAGACTTTGACCCTGAGAATGTAGTCCAGTGGGGGACGGCGGTGAGCTGGTTCAAGGTCACCTTCCTAAGCACGATCTATCAATATGGCGGCAACTGGACCGACGGCCAGGGCAAGGCCACCCTCAACAGTGAGGCCGCCCTGCAGGCCGTCCAGTTCTGGCACGACCTCATCTATGAGCATCATGTGGCGCCGCAACCGGCCGGTTTCGACACCTGGCAGAGCTTTGCCGGCGGCACCCTGGCGATGCTCACCGAAGGGAGTTGGATGCTCAACTTCAACCGAGATGCAGGGATCAACTGGGGCGTCTGTCCGTTCCCGCAGATCGGCAATGAGCCGGCCGTATGGACCAGCTCGCACGTAATCTACACCCCTACCACGCTGGAGGGCGAGAGGCTGGAAGCAGCCAAGAAGTTGATTGCCTATCTCTCGGACCAGGGGCTTGTCTGGGCCACCTCCGGCCAGCCGCCGGCCCGTATTTCGCAACTCGAAGCCATGACGGTGGATGAGTATCCTTCGGCTTCCATCCTGGGCCAGAGCTTCATGGAATTCGGTCGCTATGACACGGCCCATGAGTGCATTCAGGAGGTCATCTTGGCCTACGAGCCTGAGCTGGATGCCATCTACAATGGCGTCAAGACTGTAGAACAGGGATTGGAGGACGCGAATAGCCGCGTCCAGGATATCTTGGATCGCTGCCAGTAGCCAAATCCGGCCGCATCCGGTACATTGTCGGTTGACAGGGTAGTCAGGTGAACAGGGGCGGTCGGTGCTGCTCATAGGCGCCGGCCGCCCCTTTGTTGCCGGCAGATACAGAAGTTGGAAAGGAGTTGCTGTGGCCACAACCGCTTCGCGACAACCGGCTTCCTCCACCCAGGTGAAGGGATGGCGGACCTGGCGCTGGATGTTGGGGAACTATCTCTTCATCCTGCCCTTCATGGTCTTCTTTCTGACCTTCACCGTCTTCCCGGTGCTCTATGCCTTCTATATGTCCTTCCATGACTGGGCGGTCCTGGCAACAGAGCATCCTTTTGTCGGCTTTCAAAACTATCGCGCCCTGTTGCGCGACGATCTCTGGTGGCTCACGCTGCGCAACACCCTCTACTTTGCCTTTCTGACCGCGATCCTCAACACCGTCTTTTCCCTGATCGTAGCCCTCGCCGTCCACCAACCGATCCGTTTCCGAGACTTCTATCGCTTTATCTTCTATGCGCCGGTCGTCCTCTCGGTAGCCGTGATGGCGGTCATCGCCGGCTGGATGTTCAATACCCAATTCGGCATCATCAACTACTATCTGACTTGGCTTGGCCTGCCTGCCGTCAAGTGGCTGGCAGACCCCAATATCGTGATCCCGACCCTGAGCATCGCTACAGTCTGGTGGGGCTTTGGCTTTCCCATGCTGATCTACATCGCCGGTTTGCAGGGCATCCCCAGCCATCTTTACGAGGCGGCGCGCATTGACGGCGCCAACGGGCTGCAAGTTACCTGGCACATCACGATCCCCTTGATGATGCCCTCGATCTTCTTTGTCGCCGTGACCCAGCTCATCGCCCACTTCAAAGTGTTCGGCCAGCCCTACATCATGACCGACGGCGGCCCGGGCCGCGCTTCGTTCACCGTGATCATGTATTTGTACCAGACGGCCTGGCGCTTCTTCCGCATGGGCTATGGCACAACCATTGCGATTGGACTGGCCGTGGTCATTCTCTTTTTCACGCTGATCCAGTTCCGTATCTTTGGCCGGCGCAGCATGATCGAGTATTGACGCCGGCCCAAGGCGACCCAAAGGTCAAGGATAAGAAGGATGCAAAAGACTATGACCATCAGCAACCGCTATCGCCGGCGCAACCTGCTTTCCCGTCTGGGGCTGCATACCTTCCTGATGATCCTGGCGGTCCTCGTCGGCTTTCCCATCTACTGGGCGGTCATCGTCTCCATCACGCCGAGCGACCAGGTCTTTCGCTGGCCCCTGCAACTCTTTCCGGAGACGCCGACCCTGGAGCACTACCGGGAAGTGCTCACACGCCAGGACCTGCAACTGCCGCGCTGGTTCATCAACAGCGTGGTCGTGAGCACGGTGACAACGGTGCTCAGTCTCTTCATCAGCAGCCTCACCGCCTATGGCTTCTCACGGCTGGAATTTCCGGGCCGCGATTTTCTCTTTGTGAGCATCCTGTTTGCGCTGATGGTGCCGGGGGAGGTGACGCTGATCCCGGTCTTTCTGCTGGTGCGCAGCTTGGGCTGGCTGGACACCTACCACGCCCTCATCTGGCCGGCAATGGCGAGTGTCTTCGGCGTCTTTCTCTTGCGCCAGTTTTTCCTGAGCATTCCCAAAGAGATGGAAGAAGCCGCCGTGATTGACGGGGCCAGCCGTTTCCGTATCTACTGGCAGATCATCTTGCCCTTGAGCCGGTCGGCGCTGGTTGCGCTGACCATCTTCACCTTCTTGGGGTCGTGGAACGACCTTTTCTGGCCGCTGATCGTGCTCAACCGTCTGGAAATGCGCACCCTACCGGTCGGGCTGACCGTGTTGAGCGGCACCTATACCCAGGAACGCGCCCTCATCATGGCCGGCGCGGTGATCGCCAGCGCGCCTGTTCTCATCTTCTATGCCATCTTCCAACGACGCATCATCGAAGGGGTGATGCTGACCGGCATGGGCGGACGTTGAGCCATGCACAGACGGCCTTCCGGCGTCTGTGCATTGAATATCAAACGCATTTATCATGAGCATTATTTTGAATAATGGCATGAACGCTGTCATAAACATCGTAAGGGAGAACCGTTATCTATGACTTTTCGCACGCAGATCGCGCTCGATGGCCGTTGGGCGTTTCAGATCGATCCGGAGGGGCGTCAAGACTTGCGCCAAGTTGGCGACTGGCGCGCCATCCAGGCGCCTGCGCCCTGGCAGGCTCAATTTGACGACCTGCGCCACTACAGCGGCGCCGCCTGGTACCGGCGCACCTTCACCCTGGATTCTCTGCCCGGGGGCGCGGCCATCCTCCACTTTGGCGCGGTAGACTATCACGCCACCGTCTGGGTCAACGGCCAAAAGGCAGGCGCCCACGAAGGGGGCTACTTGCCCTTTGAGCTGGACGTGACGGCCCTACTCAAGGCCGGCGAAAACGAGCTGGCCGTCTATGTGGTGGACGCCGACGACGATCGCAGCCGCTGGCCCGACTTCCCCTTCAGCGAAGTACCCCACGGCAAACAGAGTTGGTATGGCCCCATCGGCGGGCTGTGGCAAAGCGTCTGGCTAGAGCTGCGCCCGGCGCGCCACCTCACCGCCCTGCGCCTGACGCCCAGCGCACCGCGCGGCAGCATTGCGGTCGAGGCGACGGCCAACGGCGACGCCACAGGCGCCTTCCGGCTGCGGGTGGCGGTCGCGGACCCTGAAGGTCGCCAGGTGGCCGAGCAGACGCTAGACGGGCTGCGCGGTGAGGTGACGCTGGAGCAGGCGCAGCTCCGGCTGTGGAGTCCCGACAGCCCGGCGCTCTATACCGTCAGCGCAACCTTGCTGGTAGACGGTGAAGCGGTAGACGGTCTCCAAGCCCACTGCGGCTTCCGCACCATCGAGGCGCGGGACGGGCGCATCTACCTCAACGGCGAACCGATCTACCTGCGCGGCGCGCTGGACCAAGCCTATTATCCGGAGACCATCTACACGCCCCCCAGCCTCGAATTCCTGGAGGATCAGGTGCGCAAGGCCAAGGCGCTGGGGCTGAACTGTCTGCGCGCCCACATCAAGATCGAAGACCCCCGCTACTACGAGGTGGCCGACCGGCTGGGCATCCTGGTCTGGACCGAAATCCCCAACTGGGCGCTGTTGACCCCCGCCGCGGCCGAGCGGGCCAAGGCCACCTTCCGCGGCATGGTGATGCGCGACTGGAACCACCCCTCGATCTTCGCCTGGTCGCTGGTCAACGAGGACTGGGGCACCGACCTGGTGCGCAACCCGGAGCACCGGCGCTGGCTGGCTGACTTCTATGCCGAAGCCAAGCAGATTGACCCCACCCGCCTGATCGTGGACAACTCCGCCTGCCCACCCAATTTCCATGTGGCTAGCGATCTGGAAGACTACCACCACTATCGCGCCATCCCCGACCACGCCGAGGAGTGGGACCAGTGGGTAGCAGACTTTGCCAATCGCGCCAAGTGGGCCTGGGCCGAGGATTACCTCGCCAACCGCCGGGCCGACCTGCCGTTGATCGTCAGCGAGTTCGGCAACTGGGGGCTGCCCAACCCGGACAACATCCAGGAGCAAGGCAAAGACCCCTGGTGGTTTGAGACAGGCCACGAATGGGGCGATGGCATCGTCTACCCCCACGGGATGCGCGAGCGCTTCCACTTCTGGGGGCTGGATAAAATCTTTGGCAGCCTGGAGGAGTTCACCGCCCAGCACCAACGCCACATGGGGCGCAGCCTGGCCTATGAGATCGGCACTATGCGCCTCCACCCTGCCATCGGCGGCTATGTCATCACCGAGTTCACCGATGTCCACTGGGAATGCAACGGGCTGATGGATATGCAGCGCAACGTCAAGCAGCACCTGGAGCCGTTTGTCGCCATCAACCAGGACAATGTGGTGGTGGTGCGCCCGCAACGCTGGAGCGGCCATCCAGGCGAGACGGTGCCTGTAGAAGTGCGGGCCTTTGGGGTGAATGGCCCAGGGCAGCGCGGGACGGTGCGCTGGCACGCCGGCGGCGTCGAAGGGGAATTGGCGGCCCCTGGCGGGCGAATCGAGGTCCACCTGCCTGTGGGCCGGCCCTCCGGCCTGTTGACGATTGAAGCGACCTGGGCCGACGAGCAGGGCCGCGACCTAGCCGTGGGCCATGCAGAAGTGGCCTGGGTCAGCGCGCCCACACCCGCACGCCGGCTTCGAGTGCTGGATGACCCGGCGCTGGCTCAACGGCTGGCCGCTCTGGGCTATGCCGTCGTCGAAGATGAGAAGGCCGATCTATTGGTGGCGCGCCAGTACAACGAGGCGCTCCAAGGCGCAGTCCAGTCCGGCGCGCGGCTGCTCCTCCTGGCCGGCCCGGAGACGACCGGCTTCCGGCTGCCTGCCGGCTTCATCCGTCCTCGCGCCGGCACCCCCTGGCAGGGAGATTGGGCGACCTCCTTTAGCTGGCTTAAGAAGAGCGGTCCCTTTGCCCATCTGCCCGGCGACCCGCTGCTGGAGATGGAATATGCCGAGATCATGCCCGACGCGGTGCTGGCGGGGCTACCAGCCTGGGTTATGCGCACTCACAGTTGGGCCGGTTTGGCGCTCGGTTGGGTGCATAAACCGGTCAGCCTGCTGGCCCAACTCCCCTACGGCCAGGGCAGCGTCGTCATCTCTACCTTTAACTTAACGGCAGAGACCCTGGCCGAGAACGCCATCGCCCAGGCGCTGCTGGCGGGTAT
>DATLZJ010000498.1:0-5131 GCA_035574055.1 Caldilineaceae bacterium | reverse complement strand
GGAAGCGCGCGCAGCGCCGGGCCGCGGGGCTTCCATTCGCGTTTGGGCGCCGGTGATAGCCGATGAAGCGCCGGCCGATGATCTGCAAGGATAAGCGCCCTTCCTCTGGAGTGGAGCTATAGTTGAGCGGGCCTGCAAACTCTGCGCACTCAATCAAGCCGTTACGGCAAAGCGAGGCGCTTTTTGAGAGCCTTTTTGAGGCCGCGCCCGATGCGATCGTGCTGGTGGATACGGCAGGGCACATCGTGCGCGTCAACCGCCAGGCCGAGGCGTTGTTTGGCTACTCCCGTGAGGAACTGACCGGCCAGTCCGTTGAGCGACTACTGCCTGACCACCTGCGCAGCCGCCACCGCCAACACCGGTCCATGTACCACCAAGACCCGCGCCTGCGCCCGATGGGCGCCGGGCTGGACCTGTGGGGCAAACGCAGGGACGGCAGCCTGGTGCCCCTGGATATCATGCTCAGTCCGGTCTGGCAGGGCCAAACGATGCTGGTCATGAGTGTGATGCGGGATATTACCGCTCGCCGGCAGGTGGAGACGGCGCTGGAGCAGCAGCGCCGGGAGTTGGAGCGCTCGAATGCCGAGCTGGAGCAGTTTGCCTACGTCGCTTCCCATGACCTCAAGGCGCCCCTGCGCGCCATCACCCAACTGGCGAGCTGGATCAGCGAGGACAATGCGGCCAGTTTGCCCGACAGCTCACAGGTCCACCTTGCCAAGCTGCGCGCCCGTATCGAGCGCATGGAGCGCCTGCTCGATGATCTGCTGGCTTATGCCCGCGCGGGGCGACAGCATCAGCCGCCGGAGCCGGTGGACATAGGACAGTTGGTGCGCCAGGTCGCCGATCTGTTATCGCCGGCGCCCGGCTTTACGGTTGTGGCCGATGGCTCCCTGCCCCTGCTCCGTACAGAGCGGGTGCCATTGGAGACGGTGATGCGCAACCTGTTAGGCAACGCTCTCAAGCACCACCACCAGCCTAGCCAGGGCCAAGTAGTCGTGACGGCCCAAACGCAGGGGGAGTGGGTCGAGTTCAGTGTGCGCGATAATGGCCCCGGAATTCCGGAGCAATTTCATCAGCGTATCTTTGAGATCTTCCAGACGTTGCGACCGCGCGACGAGGTCGAGGGGAGCGGGATGGGGCTGGCTGTGGTCAAGAAGATCGTCGAGAGCCGCGGTGGGCGCATCTCGGTCGAGTCGAGTCCCGGCCAGGGCGCTACCTTTCGCTTTACCTGGCCCATCGAAGCCGTTAGCCCGTGATATAAGCATCCGCCTCGATCTCAACCAGCATCTCCGGGTCAATCAGGGCGCGCACTTCGACCATGGTGCTCGCCGGGCGGATGGCGCCAAAGACCTCGCCATGCGCGCGGCCGATGGCCTCCCAATCGCGCTGGATGTTGGCGGCGAAGATGCGCGTCCGCACCACATCCTGGAGTCGGGCGCCTGCCTGGTTCAGCGCGCGCTCGATGTTGCGCAGGGTCTGGAGGGTCTGCGCATATGGGTCTCCTGCGCCCACCAGCGCCCCATCCGGCCCGGTGGCTGTAGTGCCCGACACCCAGACTTGTTGCCCGATCCGCACTGCCCGCGAATAGCCGACGACCGGCTCCCAGCGCGTCCCGCTCGAAAGATTCTGCCGTTGCATAGGGTTCTTCTCGGTCCTTTGCGTTCTTCGCGCCTTTAGGGGTTACTTGTTGCTGCCACAGTAGTCTATGGCCGCAGCGGCCAAGACCGCCGCCAGGTCCACCACCGAGCGGAGATCCACCCACTCCTCCGCCGAGTGAAGCCCTCGGCCTACCGGCCCCAGCAGCACGCTCTCGATGCCTGCCTCGGCCAGCAGCGCCGCATCGGTCCAAAAGGCGGCGCCAGTATGGGCGGGCGCTTGTCCGAGCCGCCGGGCGAGGGCGTGGTCCAAGACTTGGACAATGGGCGCATCCTCGGCGACGGCAAAGGGGGCGCGGCTCAGAAAGGGCTGCACCGTGGCCTGCACCGCCGGGTCGGCAGCCCGAAGCCGGTCAATAATAGCCTGAAGCTCTTGAGTTGCCTGATCCACACTCTCGCCCGGCGCGGTGCGCCGCTCCACCTGGAGCGTACAAGAAGCTGGATAGACGCTCAACTCGCTGCCGCCTTGAATGATGGAGGCATGGAGCGAGGGCGGCCCGGCCAGCGGGTGGGGGGGGCGCGCCCGCAGCTCCTGCTCCAGCCGGTCCAGCTCGGCCAGAAAGCGACCCATGTGCATGATGGCGTCAATCCCCTCGTCGTAGCGGCTGCCGTGGGCGGCGCGACCGGTGGTTTCGACGGTAAACCAGATGAAGCCGCGATGGGCCAGGCAGAGGGCCAGGTCGGTCGGCTCGGTGACAATGGCCGCGTCAGCCCGGTACCGCTTGACGATATCGGCGGTGCCGATGCTGGCATACTCCTCATCGGCCACGGCGGTGAGCAGCAGATCGCCCGCCAGGGTCACCTGGGCCTCGTTGAGCGCCTTGACGGCGGCCAGCATCGCGGCCAGGCTCCCCTTCATGTCTTGGCTGCCCCGGCCATAGAGCCGGCCCGCGCGCACATCGGCGGAGAAGGGCGCGGCCATGCCTTCGGCGCTCACTGTATCCATGTGGGCATTCCACATGAGCGAGCGCCCGCCGGCTGCCGCGCCGGGGCGGATACCGACGACGTTGACCCGGTTGGGGCCGAGGGTGTGGACGGTCACATGCAGCCCCAACGCCCGCATGGCCCCGGCCACGTAGTCGCCAATGGCTGCCTCGCCAGGGCTGCCCGGCGTCAGCGAGGGGTTGGCGGAGTTGATCTGCACCAGGTCAACCAGGGTGCGGGTGAGGTACGGCTCGTCTATGTGGAGTTTGTCGAGACTTGCCAGGTCGCTGTCCACAGCCTTTCCCTTTCTAGAGTCGCTCTCGCTTGCGGGTTATCTTTGCGCGGCGCGATAGGTTCGCTTTCGTCCGGCATTATCCCCTGAGCGCGGCTTCTGAGCAACCCTTGCACCGGCCAGGCCCGTCTGCAATCGCCCAGGCGCTCTATCTGTTTCCCTGGCTGTTCTAGCCGTTGGGCATTGGCATGGCAATGGGGCGCTATGGCCTCTGGCGGGCGCCCGCAGGGTGCACCCTCCGGCGTGTTCTCTCTAGTAAACGTGTTCTCGCTCCTAAACTCGTGAACGCCGCTGCTGTTCACGATGTCAGGCGGCAACCCGTAGGTGCGGTATCCTACCGCACTGTCAGGCGATAGATCGTAGATTCTCTCCTGAAGGACCAATCTGCGCATGAGCAAAGCGCGCGGCATCCTGCCGCACAGTGCCAGCGCGTGCGGTAGGATAGCGCACCTACGATAGCCTACGATGGATGAAGTAGGTGCGGTATCCTACCGCACGGGCTTCCTGGCGTCGCGTCTTCCCGCGCGCCCGAAAAACGGCAGCGCTGACGCGCCCTTCCCTGTTGGCCGCATGGACCCAGCGTGCTCACGCTGCGCCAGGTGGGCTGGGCCGGCCGCTCGTGCCCTGCTTCATCTCGCCCTAAGCCCGTTTCCCCTCCCGCTGTATAGGCGTGCGTGCCATGGCCCCAAAAGCGTCCGGGCGAGGCGGCGCCAGGGTGTGAGGTAGGATACCGCACCTACGGGGAGGCCGCGCCCTGCTGTTCACGAAAATAGGACCCATTTCACGGCGCAGAAAGGGGGCGCACGGCAGTGAAGATGCCATAGCGCAGCGCGCCGGTGCGATAGGCCAGCCAGAGGCCGTGATGGAGATGCTCGCCCCACAGAGCGCGGTAGAAGGGGTTCAACTCATCATAGGGGCGCGCCGCCTGCCGGGCGAGCGCCGCAGGCGGAGAGGGTGCGTTAGGGGTGATCACTGGCTTGCCGCCTCATGCTACAATGGTTCTTCCCCCTATGTGACCCCGATGTGATATATAACTCGCTAACGAGAGGAGCCATGCAAGGCAGACTTCCAACCAAACCAACCGCCCAAGAGCTAAAGGCTGCCGAGGGGCGGACATTGCCTGACCTCATCAGGCCGGGGCTGAAGGTGCTTTTCGTCGGCATCAACCCCGGCCTCTACTCAGGTCTCACCGGCCATCACTTCGCCCGGCCCGGCAACCGCTTCTGGCCCGCGCTCCACCTGGCGGGCATTACCCCGCGCCGGCTCCAGCCGTGGGAAGAGCAGGAGCTTTTGGCGCTCGGCTACGGCATTACCGGCATGGTGCGCCGCGCCACGGCGACCGCCCAAGAGCTGCGGCCTGAGGAGTACCGGGCCGGCGCGCAGCGGCTCGAAGCGATGGTACGCGCCTACCGGCCCAAGCTCATCTGTTTTCTCGGCATCGGCGCCTACCGAACCGGCTTTGGCCGGCCCAAGGCGCAGCTTGGCCCCCAGGAGGAGACCATCGCCGGCGCGCCTGTCTGGGTCTTGCCGAACCCAAGCGGGCTTAATGCCCACTTCACCCTGGAAGACTTTGGCCGGATGCTGGCCGAAGTGCGCCAGGCCGCCGAGCGGATGTAGCCCATGCCCTGCCTGCGAAGCAGCGGTCACGGCTGAGGGTTACACCTGGGGGAGCCGGTAGATGCGCTGCGCGTTGCCGCCGAAGAGCTGCGCTTGCACCTCCGGCGGCTTGTCGCTGAAGTATGCTTGCGGCCAGCGCAGGGCATTGGCGTAGCCCTCGCGACCGCTGACCGGCGGGTAGTCGCTGCCCCACATCATGCGCGCCGGGCCAAAGGCCCCATAGGCATGGTCGAGCAGCGCCAGATGGGCGCGGTCCAGCGGGAAGTCAGCGCCGGGGGCGACCCGCGGGCAAAGCTCGCCCAGACCGTGGAACTTGATATGAACGTGGGGGTAGCGGGCCAATCCAAAGACCTGCCGGCGCACGGGATAGGGCGCTGCCTCGCCGTCGGGGTGGTTGACGCTGCCCAGATGCTCCAGGATGATGGGCACGCCGGTGATCGCCTCTACCACCTGGGCGAAGGCAGGTGAGGCGAAGGCGGCGGCGTCGCCCGCGACGGTGATGGGCAGCCCCAACGCCTCGGCAGCCCGCCAGATCGCCAGCGGGTCGTCGCCCGGCGAGCGCGTGGCGGCGCGCAGCCGCACCCCTGCTGCCCCCTGCTCGGCCAGGCGCGCCAGGGTTGCGGCTGCGTCCGCCTGCTCGGTA
>DATLZJ010000497.1:0-7102 GCA_035574055.1 Caldilineaceae bacterium | reverse complement strand
GACAAACCGATGCAGGAGTTCCTGATCGCGCTGGCCGGGCCGGCGGTCAACTTTGCCCTGGCCGCCATCCTGCTGCCCATCACCATCCTGGCGGTCGGCATGGAAGTCAGCAGCGGCGCCCTCCAGGGAAGCCTTGGGGATATTCTGCTCCGCTCGTTGAGCAGCGCGCTGGCGCCAGGGGTGAGCAATCTGCTGATCTATCTGCTGGTGACAAACCTCATCCTGGGGCTGTTCAACCTGCTGCCCGCGTTTCCGATGGATGGCGGGCGCATCCTCCGTGCGCTGCTGGCGATGACGATGCCCTATGTCCAGGCGACGCGGACGGCGGTGCTGGTGGGCCGGGTCTTTGCTGTGCTGATGGCGATCTGGGGCATCTTTGGCGGCGGCATCATTCTGTTGCTCATCGCCTTCTTCATCTATGTCGGCGGCGGGGCCGAGCAGGAGGCGGTCGAGAGCCGGGCCGTGCTCAAACATGTCACAGCAGGCCAGGCGCTCACCCCGAATGCTATCAACCTCTATGCCAGCGAGCGCATCAACCGCGCCGTAGACCTGATCCTCAACAGCTACCAGACTGACTATCCGGTGCTGGACCTGAGCGGCAACTTTATCGGCGTCTTAACGCGGTCGCGGTTGATCCGGGCGTTGAAGGAGGTCGGGGCCGAGGCGCGGGTGGTGGATGTGATGCTGCGGGCAGACCAGGTGCCCGTGGTGACGCCGGTGACCAACCTGGCCGAAGTCTGGGAGAAGATGGCTACCTCCGGCTCGCGTGTGGTCGCCGTCAAGCAGAATAACCAGTTCCTCGGCATTATCACCCTGGACGACATCACCGAGGTCTTTAACGTGGTGGGCGCGGCGATGGCCGGCGGCGCCCGTCCGCCGACAGGCGGGCGCGTGGTCGTCAGCGAGACGCCTGCCCCCGGCCGGCCGGTAGATGTGCGCGTGGATGGATAAGGTGGATGGTTTCAGGTCAATGAGTCAAGTGGACGGAGGTACGCCGGAAGTGCGCGAGTTTACGACCGACACCGGCGTCATCGCCTATGAAGTCCTTGAGCCGGCGCAGGCTGAACCGGTCGAGACGGTGCTGTTGCTCCATAACTTCATGAGCACCGGGCGCATGGCCTGGGGTCCCATTGCCCTGGAGCTGCGCGAGCGCTACCGGGTCATCCTGCCCGACCTGCCCGGCCACGGTCGCTCCCGTGGCTATCCGGCAGACTTCAACCACCGGGCCATCGCCGCCCAGATCGCCGCGCTTCTGGAGTCGGAAGGGGCGTCTGCGCCCCATGTGGCCGGGTGCAGCGGCGGGGGGATCATGGCGCTATGGCTGGCCCATGATGGACCGGTCACCCCTGCCACCTTGACCCTGGTCAGCGCCACCTACAGCATCAACCCGGAGACGACCGGCGTCCAGCCTAGCCTGCGCCCGGAGTCGTTCCAGGCCGGGCGTTCCTGGCTTGAGGCAACCGCCAGGCTCCACGATGTCCACCAGGGCGAGGGATACTTCAACCGCACTTTGCTGCCCGCCTTTCGCCGGCTCACGCCGGAGAGCGCCATTGATCTATCGCCGGCGGCGCTGGCCTCGCTCACTATGCCTGCCTGCGTCATTCACGGCGACCAGGATGAGATTTTTCCGGTGGAGCTGGCGCGGCAACTGGCAGAGGGGCTGCCCAACGCCGAGCTGCACATCATTCCCGGCCAGAGCCATGACCTGATCTTCCGCCGGCGCTGGGTGGTCAGCGAGCGCATGAGAGACTTTCTTGCCCGCCATCCGATGAGGGCAGCCTCCCCAAAAGGAATATGAATACTTCACGCCCTACCAAACTAGCCCCCTCGATCTTGACCGCCGACTTCGGCCACCTGGCCGACGAAATCCGCGCGGCGGAAAACGGCGGCGCAGACTATATCCACCTGGATGTGATGGACGGCCGCTTTGTGCCCAACATCACCTTTGGGCCGGCCCTCGTTCAGGCGGTGCGCAATGTCACCCGGCTGCCGCTAGACGTGCATCTGATGATCGAAGACCCGGATCGCTATCTGGCCGACTTCGCCGAGGCGGGCGCTACCATTCTGACCGTCCAGGCCGAGGCGACAGTCCATCTGCACCGCACCGTCCAACGCATTACCGAGCTAGGCTGCCGGGCGGGGGTCGCCATCAACCCGGCCACGCCCATCGAGGCGCTGCGCGAGATTTTGCCCTTTGTGGATATGGTCTTGATCATGAGCGTCAACCCCGGCTTTGGCGGGCAACGCTTTATCGAGACCAGCACCAATAAGCTGCGCCGGGTGCGGCGGATGCAAGAGGAGCTAAACCCTCTCTGCGATCTGGAGGTGGACGGCGGGATTGATGTGCATAACATTGCCGATGTGGTGCGGAGTGGGGCCAATGTGATCGTGGTGGGCAGCGCCGTCTTCAACAGCCGCGCGCCCATTGCGGAGAACATCACGGCCCTGCGCAACGCCTGCCGCGGGGCCATGTGGCAGGAAGTCTAGCGGGCGGCGTAGCTTATCTGCTTTGTCGGCGCGGCATCCTTACCGCACGACGCTCTGACTTGACCAGCATGTGCGCAGGGATGCCGCACGGCGTGTTATTCCAGAACGTGTGCTAGGATAGCGCACCTACGGGTTGGCGATCAGCTCGCAACCCTCGCCCAGAGCAACACCATCTGGTAGACAAACGGCAGCACAAAGAGCGGGCTGTCCATGCGGTCGAGCATACCGCCGTGACCGGGGAAGAAGCGCCCGCTGTCTTTAACCCCGACCTGGCGCTTGAGGATGCTGATCGAAAGGTCGCCCAAGAGCGCCAGCACCCCACAACACAGACCCAGCCCCATGCCAAACCAGACGCTATGGGTGAGGCTCAGCGGCGTGATCGCCACGACCCCGGCGCCGACTGCGGCTGCGCCCAGCCAGCCGATGATGGTGCCTTCCCAGGTCTTTTTGGGGCTGATGCGCGGCCAGAGACGGCGGCGCCCGAAGGTCACGCCGCTGAAGTAGGCGAAGGTGTCATTGCCCCAGGTCACCAGGAAAGCAAAAAGCAGCCACCAAAGACCGTCGGGCAACATGCGTAGGGCGACGCTTTGGCCTACCATCACGCCCAGATAGAGCGCGGGCATGGCCGTCGCCATCCAACTGCTGATGGGCTTTTCCTTGCGAAAGAGCGCATCTACCAGGGTGACGATCATGCCGGCGGCCAGGAGCAGGGAAAGGGGAAAGAGTTGGGGACGCCAGCCGTTAAGCACCAGCGGGGCCAACCAGAGCAGCCCCAAGAGCCGGTTGGGGTGGAACCCGCCCAGCTCGATGAGACGATAGAACTCCAGCGCGCCGGCAATGGCAACGGCAGCCAGCAACAGCGCGATCCAGACTCCACCCAGCCAAACCGGGACCAGGATCACAGGGATGGCGAGCAACCCCACGAGGATGCGCTGTCTCATGCGCGTGGCTCAGGCGGCGGGTGGCAGGGTGATGGATAGGCGTCGAACGGATCAATCAGGTCTGGAGCACGCGGCCAAAGCGGCGCTCGCGGGCGCTATATTCCTGCAAGGCCTTGTACAGCTCGCGCTCGTCGAAGTCGGGCCAATAGGTCGGCGTCGCGTAATATTCGGCGTAGGCGGCCTGCCAAATCAGGAAATTGCTCAACCGCCACTCGCCGCCTGTACGGATAATCAGGTCCGGGTCGGGCAGGTCGCTGGTGTAGAGATAGCGGCTGATCAGCTCTTCGGTCAGATCTTCAGGCCGGATGCCGTCGGCGATGATCTGGCGCACGGCGTCCAAAATTTCGGCGCGGCCGCCGTAGTTAAAGGCGACGTTGAGAATGATGCGGTCGTTGTGTTGGGTCACTTCCAGCGCATGGCGGATCTGGGCTTGCAACTCAGGGGCGATGCCGGTCATGCGCCCGCTGTGGCGGATTTGCACCCCATTCTTGTGCAGCTCGTTGAGCTGGCGCTTGATGGTCAGGCCGAGCAGATGCATCAAGCCTGTGACTTCCTCCAGGGGCCGGTGCCAATTTTCGGTGGAAAAAGCATAGATGGTCAAG
Organism: Caldilineaceae bacterium; assembly: GCA_035574055.1. Classification (GTDB taxonomy): domain Bacteria; phylum Chloroflexota; class Anaerolineae; order Caldilineales; family Caldilineaceae; genus QEUY01. The sequence continues at coordinate 3,072 of DATLZJ010000497.1, read as the reverse complement.
ACCTTGATCCCATAGCGCACACTGGCTTCCAGCACACGCCGGATGTTGTCCACCCCCTGCTGGTGACCCGCCAGCCGGGGCAACCCGCGGGCCTGCGCCCAGCGCCCATTGCCGTCCATGATGATGCCGACATGGTGGGGCACGGTCAGGATCGGCGCCTGGTGATTGAGTTCGTCGTTCATGGTTGTACTTGCTGCCTCCTCACCCGGACTTGCCGGGGCAAGTCCTGGAGGAACCTGGCCCTGCCGGGGGCGAAAAAGAAGGGGTGAGCAAGCACCCACCCCCGGCCTCTGCACGCTTCACATGTGATGGTCTTCCCGCAGCCTGGCCCGCAATCTGGATCGTCCTGGGGCATACCCGCGGCGGTCGCCTGATCTGAGAGCGCCCACGCCGGCCCTGCGCCGGCTAGATCGTCATGATCTCCTCATCTTTTTCGCGAGCAATCTCGTCCACGTGCTTGATATATTCGTCGGTTTTCTGTTGGATGCGTTCCTGCCCACGATGCAGCTCATCTTCAGAGATCATACTTTCCTTCTGCATCTCGCGCAAGTCATGAATGGCATCACGCCGGATATTACGGATGGCTACCCGCGCCTCTTCGGCCCGGCGCGAAACTTGCTTGGTCAGCTCCCGGCGTCGTTCCTCCGTCAGCGGCGGGATCATCAGCCGGATCTGCTGGCCGTCGTTATTGGGCGTCAAACCGATATCGGACTTGGCAATGGCCCGCTCAATGGCGCCCAAGTCCGATGGGCTATAAGGGCGGATTAAGAGGATTTGGGCTTCGGGAACGCTCACGGTAGCAAGCTGTTGCAACGGCGTGGGCATGTTGTAATAGTCCACCATGATGCGGTCCAGCAGCGCCGGGGAAGCCCGGCCCGTGCGAATCGAGCGCAGGTCGGCGCGCAGCGCCTCTATCGCTTTTTCCATACGCTCTACGGCATCTGCGATTACGTCATTGATCATCGCCTTCTCTCCTGATGCCCTCTGTTGGCTTATCTATCCCGTGGCTCGCAATCGAGCGAGGTTGGGGCAAGACTCGTCTCTTGCAGCCATTGTAGCAAAGAACCAGACAGAGATGAAAAGTGATGGAACAGCCGTCGAGGCAGCAATGTACTCCCCGACGGCGCCCACTCGCGGCCGCTGCCGCTCTACGCGCTGATGAGCGTGCCGACCGGCTCCCCGCGCACCACCTTCTCCAGCGTCCCTTCCTGCCAGAGATTGACCACATAGATGGGCAAGTCGTTGTCCATGCACATCGCCATGGCCGTGCTGTCCATCACCCCCACCCGCATGTTGAGCGCGTCAATATAGGTTAACTGGGTAAAGCGCCGGGCGTTGCTGTTGAGCTTGGGGTCGCTGTCGTAGACGGCGTCCACCTTGGTGGCCTTGACCAGCGCCTCGGCGTCAATCTCCATGGCGCGCAGCGAGGCGGCTGTGTCGGTGGTAAAGTAGGGGTTGCCGGTGCCTGCGCCAAAGATGACCACCCGGCCCTTCTCGAGATGGCGCACCGCGCGGCGCTGGATATAAGGCTCGGCCACGGCGCGCACCTCGATACCGGTCATCACACGCGTCGGCATCCCCTGGCGCTCCAACGCATCTTGCAGGGCCAGCGAGTTCATCACCGTCGCCAGCATCCCCATGTGGTCGGCGGTGACACGCTCCATGCCATGGTCCAGGCCATCTTCCTTGCCGCGCCAGATGTTGCCGCCGCCGATGACAATCGCGACCTGCACCCCCAGGTTCACCACCTCGATCACCTTACGGGCCAGCTCTTCGGCGTTGCGCGGGTTGATGCCAAAGCCCCCCTCGCCCGCCAGCGCCTCACCACCCAGCTTGAGCAAAATCCGCCGATACTTTAGCTCGGCCATCCCCATCACTCCCCCTCTTTAGATAAAAGAATGCCCAGCCACCTAAGCGGCTGGGCATTGGTTTGCCATTTATTCGCCAATAGCGAGGCGTTCAAAGCGATTGACCCTGATGTTCTCGCCCAGAGCAGCGATGTTTTCCGTCAACAGGTTCTGGATGGTCACATCGGGGTTCTTGATAAAGGGCTGCTCCAACAGACAGACCTCGCTGAACCACTTGTCGAGCTTGCCCTCCACGATCTTGTCAATCACCTGGGCAGGCTTGCCGCTGTCGGCCACCTGCTCGCGATAGATGGCCTTTTCGCGCTCGATGATCTCCGCCGGGACATCCTCGCGGCTCACATAGAGCGGGCGAGCCGCCACAACATGCATCGCCAGGTCGCGGGCCAGCGTCTGGAAGCGTTCAGTGCGGGCCACAAAGTCGGTCTCACAGTTCAGCTCGACCAGGCTCCCCACCTTGGCGCCGGCGTGAATGTAGTGGCCGATGATACCCTCGTTGGTGTTGCGACCGGCCTTTTTGGCGGCGGTCGCCAGCCCCTTCTGGCGCAGAAGCTCCACGGCCTTCTCAAAGTCGCCATTCGCATCCGCCAACGCCTTCTTGCAGTCCAAGACTCCTGCGTTGGTTGCCTCGCGTAACTCCTTGACCATCTGCGCGCTAATCTCTGCCATGTTCGTCTCCCGATAAACTCTTTAAGCATCGCGCTCCAGATGAGCGCAGCGTTCATTGCATTGTCCTGCTCGCCGCCGGCCTACGCCTCACCGGCTATCCGGCATCGGCTATTCCTCATCGTCCGGCTCGCCTAAGTCCGCCTCCAGCTCGGCCTCTACTTCGGCGTATTGGTCAATGTAGGCGTCCTCGATCTCTTCCTCAAGCTCCTCGTCTTCGTCCTCTTCCGGCTCCAGCGTATCCTCATAGTCGGCGTACTGGTCGTACTCCTCGTCGAAGTCCTCCACCGTCTGGAGCTTGGCGAGGGTGCTGGGGCCGAGGTACTGCTCCATCTCGGCCAGCTCATCCCGGCTGACCTGGCCGGTATCCACCATATCAATCTCGCGGATACGCATGCCTTCCTCGGCGGCATTGGCGATGATGCTGACGATCAGCTTGACGGCGCGAATGGCGTCATCGTTACTCGGAATCACATAATCAATCGGGTCCGGGTCCGAATTGGTGTCCACCATGCCGATGATCGGGATCTTCAGCTTGTTG
>DATLZJ010000496.1:0-2316 GCA_035574055.1 Caldilineaceae bacterium | reverse complement strand
GGTGGCCCGCGAGTTCAGCCGGCCGGTCAAGCTGCTGATCGCGGCCCAGCCGACACGCGGCATTGATGTCGGCTCCATCGAGTTTATCCACAACCAGATCGTCGCCAAGCGTGACGAAGGGGTGGCCGTCCTGCTGGTCAGCGCCGAGCTGGACGAAATCCTGGCGCTCTCGGACCGCATTGCGGTCATGTACAAGGGCGAGATCGTGGCGATTGTGCCGCGTGCCCAGGCGACGCGCGAGGGGTTAGGGCTGTTGATGGCCGGCGTTCGCCTGGAGGAAGTGGAAAGCTACCATGAATCCATTCGATCCCATCTTGGACCAGCCGCAGAGCATTGACCACGACCATGCCGACCGCAGCGCTCGCTACCGGCTGGCAAACCAAGACATCTACTTCGATGTGGACACCCGGACCGACCTGCACGACCTGGTCTGGCCGTGGGCCGATGCGCTCTATGTGCGCTCCATTCGCCTCCAGATCACCGACCCCCAGCACGACGAGTTGATGGCGCTGGTAACGCGCTACTTCCCTGGCTATCAAGAGACCATCCTGGGCAACGACGGCATGATCATCAGCAAGCGGCTGGCCGCGCCGTTGAGCAGCGCCTATGACCGCGCGGTGCTGTGGATGCTGGATTGCCAGGCGGAGGGCGACCGGCTGATTCGCCTCGACGTGGAAATTGACTGGGGCGAACCGTTGACCCAGCGCATGGTGGACGGGCTGCTGGTGGCCCAGCGCAACCCGGAGGGCGCACGGGGCATTTATGCCCAGCATAACGCCGAAAGCACCCGTGTCTTTGGCAACCCGCAGGGCCGGCCCACTGCCTTTCAGTTGGACGCCGCCGGCCGCGCCCAGCTTACCTATTTTATCCTGGTCAATGGCATGGTGGAGGTGCCGCTTTTGCTCACCCTGTCGGATGTGGGCGAGCAGGTCGCCTGGAATGGCTTTCTGGGGCTGCGCGACGCGGAGCGCGCCTTCGAGTTGAGCGCCGAGGCGTGGGAGCGGGCGGTCAAGACAGGCCGGCTCTGGACCTCCGATCCCCGGATCAACCGCGCCGTGCAGACCGGACGGCTGGCGGCAGTGCGCAGCGTCCAGCGTCTGCGCACCGGGCTGGCCCCCTCTGGCCGGCGGGTCACTGATGTGCCTACGCTGGTGGCCGCCTTGGATGCCTTCGATGTGACCAGCAGCCGCAACCTGCTGGCCCATGTGCGCCGTGTGGCCGAGCGCAGCGGCGGCAGGCTGCCCCCCCATCTGCCCGTGCGCCCGAAGGATGAGCTGGAGGAGCCGGGACGTACCCTGGCCGCCAACAATAGCGCCTATCTGACAGCCCTGCTTCAGCACCTCCAGCGCCACCCAGACGCCGAGCTGTTGGCCGAACACTACGGCGCCGTCTCGGCAGTCGCCGAGGCGCTGGTTCAGCTCCGTTGGCAAGCCCAAAACCAGGCCGACGCCGTCACCTATGCGGTCTCCGGCGTGGGGCTGCGCCAGGCGGTAACGTTGGCGACTCTACAGAAGGACGGGGTCAACGCCGTCCGCTGGGAGAGCGAGGCATGTGAGCTGGAGCGACTGGCCGAAGAGGCCGGCGCGCCCCCACCGCCCGCGCCGATTTCCGTGGAGCATTGGGCCAGCGAGACCGGATGGCAGTTGCGCCCAGAACGGCCCTGGTCCTTCGCCAATCCCCTGGCGGGCGCGGCCCTGGCCGGCAGCATGGTCTGGACCGCCTGCGGCTTGCAACGTCGCAACGGCAAACTCTGGGTCTATCCCAAACGAGCCAACCCGTGGCGCTGGTGGGCCTTGGTGGACTTGCCCACCGAGGTGAGCGCGACCGGCAGCGACCGCATCACCTTAGTCTGGGACGGCGCTACCCTCTATACCACCCGGCCCGTGCAGAGTGACCAGCCGGTGGCCGTGTGCAGCAGGATTCGGGTGCTCCACACCGACGAGCTGGACTTCCGTCTTGAATTTGAGCTAACTCCCGCCGCCGAGCACGGCGCGCCGGGGGAGCGCCGTCTCTTCCGCCCGATCTTTGATACAGCCTGATGAAACGAACCGCCTACGTCTATGACCCCCTGAACAAGCGCCATCATCGCGAGGGGCATCCTGAGAACTATCGCCGGTTGGAGGAGACTTGGAACCTGCTCCAGATTGACGGCATCTTGAACAAGCTGATCCAGGCGCCCAGCTTGGCAGCCCCGCTGGAAGCTGTGCTGCGCGTACACAGCCGCGGCTATGTGGAACGGTTGGAAGCCGCGTCATTGATCGGCGGCGGCCATCTGGATGCAGACACCTATCTGACCCAAGACAGCTATCAGACCGC
>DATLZJ010000495.1:0-2064 GCA_035574055.1 Caldilineaceae bacterium | reverse complement strand
AGCAGCGCGGCTTCCTGACCGAGATCGATGCGGCGGCGGACCGCCTGACGGAGCTCGTGGACAACCTGCTCGATCTCGCGCGGCTCGAATCCGGTTCCTTCCAAATCGTCACCGCACCGATTGACCTCGCGGAGGTGCTGGCCGCGGCCGTGGCCGAATCGCGCGTGCGCCACCCGGAGCGCACTATCACCCTGGAGCTGGTGGAGCGCCCGCTGCCGGTCAACGGCGATACGCGGCGGCTGCGGCAGGTGGCGGCCAACCTGCTGGACAACGCCCTCAAGTTCACGCCCGCCGGCGGGCGCGTGGAGGCCGGAGTGATGGCCGCAGCGGGGACCCTCTGCTTCTGGGTACAGGATACAGGGATAGGGATCGGGCCGGAGGAGCTGCCGCTGATCTTTGACCGGTTTTACCGCAGCCCCCGTGCGGCCGGACCGGGCAGCGGCCTGGGCCTGGCGATTGTCCAGGGGATCGTTCATGCCCACGGGGGTCATGTGGAGGTCGCCAGCGAGGTCGAGCAGGGCAGCCGCTTCACTCTCGTCCTGCCGGAACGGCCCCAGCGCCTGCCTGAGCCGGACAGGACATAGTATTCGCCCGATAGAACTTATGTCCCAATGTATCTCTCCAGTGTGCCCTGGTAGATAGCGTAAGCGCCAGGGGTCCGATAGGCTATGAGCAGATATAGGAGCCTGGCAGTCACTCTGCACAGCTCGTGGAGGTTGCCGTCTGCCTAGGGGTGTTCATGGGGCTGTAGGGCAACTGACGACAAAGGATAGCACGCGCTGACGCGGGGGAGGTCAGGCGGTCAACGCCAGCGACAGCCCCCGCGTGCTATTGGGGCGCTAGCAGGCACACCCTTTTGAGCGATGGATCATCATTCACAAGAGCAGCGCCAAGCGTCTGAACCGGGGCAGGAGCTTGCGCACTCTGATCAAGCGATTGACAAAGCAATTTATACGGCGATTACTGAGCTGATCCAGCTTGCCCAGTCGGCAACTACCCCGCGCCAGTTAGCGAAATCAGCAGTAACCTGGCTCGTCCGCACGTTACTGGTGGATTACTGTGAAGTCTTGCAGTTGGCCGACGATGAAGGGAGCCTGCTGCCCTGCGCGCTGTCACACCCCGATGCCCTAGAGCCGGGACGCCGGCTCTCCATCGAGCCAAAAAGCCAGGCAGCGTATACGCTCCACAACACTGCGCCGGTGGTGGTGGCGGACTTCCGCAGCGAGGCGCGCTTCACGGCCCCCCTCTTGCCCTATCACCACAATGTCATCAGCAGCATCAGCGTTGCCATCCAGCGGCAGCGCGACCGTGCCTTTGGCATTCTCAACGTCGCTTCTACCCGGCAGCGTGTCTTCACCCAAAGCGAGGTAGACTTTGTCAGGACCGTCGCGACCCTGATCGGGATGATCGCGGCGCAGTGGGACGCCGAACAGACCGTTGAGCTACAAAGCGGGCTGCTGGATGTGATCGAGGAGGCCGTGATCGCAATAGACCTGGAGGGGCGCATCATCTCCTGGAACCAGGCGGCCGCGGCGCTCTACGGTCTGCCGGCTCGGGAAGCGCTGGGCCGCGACATGCTCAATGTGATACCGCTCTATGAGGACAAAGGCGCCGCGCGCGAATGGCTGGCGCGTGTGCGCCGCGGGCAGCGTTGGTCCGCCGAGTATCAAGTTCCCCGGCGTGGCGGATCCGCCCATTTACTCCAGGTTCACTGGTTTCCGCTGCGCAATGCCTTGGGAATGCCGCTGGGCGCGGTCAGCATCCATTGCGACGTCAGCAAGCAACGTTGGGCCGAGCAGGCGCGCCGCCAGGCCGAAGAGGGTCTCGATCCAGAGGTGGCGGAGCGTACCCAAGAGCTACTTCGGGCCAATCGGCGTCTTCAACAGGAGATCGCCCGGCGGGACCGGCTGGCGCTGGAGTTGAGCGAGGTGCGTCGTTTGCTCCATCAGAGTCAGGAGGCCGAGCGGCTGCGGCTGGCGCGGGAGCTACACGATGGCCCGCTGCAAGACCTGACCGCGCTGGGGCTGGAGCTGTCCTTGTTGGCTGCCACGGTATCTGAGGAGG
>DATLZJ010000494.1:0-2719 GCA_035574055.1 Caldilineaceae bacterium | reverse complement strand
GCCGTAGAGCCGCCAATTGCGCGCCAGCCAAGGCGCGGCGATGAGCAGAGCAGGCACAAAGACGGCCAATCCGGTTCCGGCCCAACGCGGCCAGGCGGCGATGAGGCGGCCCAACCAGGCGCGCGGCCCCTTCTGCGCTGTTGGGGCCTGGCGCGCCGCGCCCAGCAGGATGAGCAGCCCGGCCACCGGCCAGAGCGCGGCGGTGCTGACTTTGGACAGGAAGCCCAGCCCCAGCGCCAGCGGCGTCCACCAGCCGGGGCGCAGCCGGCCCTCGCCTTGGTAAATGGCAAAGGCGCCCCACAGCGCCAGGGTGGACCAGAAGGCGGCCGCGCCGTCGTTGTTGGCCGCGCTGCCCACAAAGGCTAGCTCCGGCAGCGCGGCGGCGATGCCGGTCGCCAGCAGCGCGATGCCCGGTCGCGCCGGCAACGCCGCCCGCCCCAGCCCATAGACCGCGGCCACGGCCAGCGTGCTCAACAGCACCGACCAGAGCCGCGCCAGGTGGAAGGCCAAAGGGCCATCCCGCCAGGGCCAAGCTTCCTGGGCCGTGTGGATGAAAAAGTTGGGCGATTGGGTGGGGCCGGGGGTAATGGCAATGTCGGGGTTGGCGCGCAGGAAGTCAAAGCGCGGCTCGGCGAGCGAGGCGATGGCCGCCGCGCCGGCATGGTAGAAGGGCGGATGCTTACTTTGGGTGACGCGCGGGCCGGTGGGCAACTGGCGCTCGCGGGCCAGGTAGACCACATAGGCCCAGTGATCGGCCTCGTCGGGGGCCTCGCCCAGCGGGTTCCAGACGCTGTAGGCCAGGGCCAGCAGCAGGTGGAGCAGGACGAGCAGGGCAGCGATGGAGGGCGCACGGCGCATGGGCAAGGTCCTCAGCGGCTGACCCGCAGCGCGCCCAGCGGTAGGCGGGCTGTCGCTGCGTCCTGGGCGACCAGTGGCGCATCCGCTTGGCCGGCGGGGTAGAGACCGGCGACGACCGGATACTCGCCCGGCGCCAGTGTATCGGGTAAGGGCAGCCACAGGGTATGGCGCATGAGCAGGCCGGGCAGCAGGCGGCTGGGCGGGCGGTAGGAAGTGCCCAGCGGCTCATCCCATTGGGCAATGACCGCGCCGTCTGGCCCCAAGAGATGGACAAAGGCGACCAGGTCGGGCGGGGAGGCTGCCACCGTCCAGTAGAGGTCAATGGGGGCAGCCGCGCCGGCGCGCGCCGGGGGCAAGACGGCCCCCTCTAGCCGCACCGGGCCGAAGTCGGCGGCGAGAGGGGTAGGCGCGACGCTGCGCTCAGAGACGCCGGCTATCCCGGCCAGCGCAATCAGCCCCACGGCCAGCCAACTCCCTAGCGCCCAGCGCCGCCGCGGCGGGGAAAGCTCCAGCAGCGCCAGCCCGGCCAGCGCCCAACCCAACAGGGTGGCGGCTCGGCCCATCCATAGCGCAGGGGTGGCGCGCCAGGCGACCGTCACCCGATGCTCGCCTGCGGCCAGCGGCAGCGAGAGCAGTCCCAGATCGCCGGTGGGCGCGGTGGCTGCGGGCGCGCCATCCACCTGCACCGACCAGGCAGGGAAGTAGAAGCGGTCCAGGGTCAAAGTCAGGGGCCGGGCGGCCTCCACGACATAGGCCGCATCCAGGTATCCGGCAGCAAGCGGGCGGGCGCTCAACGCCGCGGATGGGAGGGGCGGAGGCGTCTCGCCGGCTTCATCGGGGGCGCGTCCAATCGTCCAGCGGGGAGCCTTGACCCAACGGGGCAGGAACTCGCCGGTCCAGCTTGCGCCGACCTGGCCCTGGGCGGCGTCAAAGGCCCACATCGCCGCGACGGTGACTTGGGGAGCTGCGTCGCCGGCCGGCAGGTCGCCCGCGTAGCCAAACGCCAGCAGGCCCAGCGCCGCGGCTGCGCCCCACGCGGCCCACCGGCTCGCCCGGTATGGAGGCCGCGATGCGAATGCCTGCTCCATCACCAGCGCGAGGAGCGCGGCCAGCGCCAACGCCAGCAGCGTCTGCCAGCGCCAGGGAAATTGGAGCTTGCCCAGCACAGGCGCAGCGACGGCCCAGAGCGGCGCGCTGCTGCGGGTGGTCAGCCAGAGGGTCGCCAGCGCCGCGGCCAGGGCCAACAGCAACGGCCCGCGCCGGCGGGCCGGGCGAGCAGGCGGCCGGAAGAGCGCCAGCGCGGCCAGCGCCAGCAGCGGTAGGGTATAGACCGGCAGCGGGACGGTCGGGGCGGATGCGGCCGGGTAACGATAGTGTAGCCCCCCCTGCGCCAGCTCTGCCCAGCCGGCAAAGTGGGCGGTATAGCTGCCCACCCCCGCGGTCGCGCCGATGCCCACCCAGCGGGCCTCCAGCAGCGCGGGCAGGACATAGAAGGCGCTGAGCAACCCGCCCCACAGGGCCGGCCAGCCCAGGCGTATGAGGGTCTGCCCCAACCGTTGGCGATAGGCGCGGCCTAGATGGTTTGCGCCCGGCAAGGCAATGAGGGGGAGGGCGGCGACGGCCAGCGTTGCCGCCATGAGCGCGGTCAGGTTGTGGGTCAGCGCCAGCCCGGCCCAGCTCAACGCCAGCCCCAGCGCATCCGGCGAGCGCCAGGCGCGCCGGTGTGGGCCGGGCGGGCGGCGCAGCAGGCGGATGGCAAACAGGAGCAGCAGCGGCGGCCAGAGAAAGGCGGCAAACGCCGGCAGGGCGCCGCGCACCCATAGGTCATAAAGGCGATAGGGAAAGGCGAGGTAGAGCAGCG
>DATLZJ010000493.1:0-19640 GCA_035574055.1 Caldilineaceae bacterium | reverse complement strand
GGGCGTCCGGCGACGGCGCGGCGGGTGATGGCGTCTATGGCGCAGTGCTGTCGTTGCCGGGTCTGGCGTCGGGCATTGTGATGGCGACTGTGGAGGGCCAGGACTATGTCGCGCCGCTGGTCTCCGAGATACCGGTCCAGGTCGAGCCGGCGGCGCTCTACCTGCCGTTGCTCAACCGGTAGTCGCTCCACTTATACTTCTCTAACTACTTTTCAAGCATATATATACAAACAGGCTGTCCAGAGCGGGCAGCCTGTTTGCGTGTTTGGCGTATGGAGGCCAAAGCCTCTAAATCATTCACCAAATCATCAATTGTAAAGCCAGCCGCATACCCGCCCCCCAGCCAGAGCTATACTGTGGAAGCATCCGGCCTGCCGGCGATAGGAGCAACGATGACCGACTTTCGCCCTCCCGCATCACAGATTCCCCGCGATACCGCTTTCGATAGCTCGTTGGCCTTGCTGTCGAACGGCTACCGATTTATCTCTAAACGGCGCCAGCGCTATGGCTCCGATCTCTTTGAGACCCGCCTTTTGTTGCAAAAGGCGATCTGCGTGACGGGCGAGGATGCGGCGCGCATGTTCTACCATCCCGGTCGCTTCACGCGCGTGGGGGCCATGCCGCCTACGACCCTGATGCTGCTCCAGGACAAGGGCAGCGTCCAAACGCTGGACGGCGAGGCTCACCGGCAGCGCAAGCAGATGTTCATGTCGCTGATGACGCCTGCCAGTATCGAGAAGCTGACCCAGGCAGTCGCCGAGCAGTGGCGCGCCCACCTGGCGCGGTGGGAGACAATGGAGACCGTGGCGCTCCATGATGAGGTGCGGGGGATTCTCTGCCGGGCCGCCTGCCGGTGGGCGGCTGTGCCGCTCACCGAGGCCGAGGCCCAGCAGCGGACCCGCGAGTTTGGGGCCATGATTGACGGCGCCGGCTCGGTCGGGCCGCGGAACTGGTGGGCGCTGCTGCTGCGCACGCGCACGGAACGGTGGGCGAGTAAGATCATCGGCCAGGTACGCGCCGGCAAGCTTCACGCCCCTGAAGGAAGCGCGGCGCACGTCATCGCCTGGCACAGGGAGCCGGACGGCGCGCTGTTGGAGCCGGCGCTAGCGGCAGTGGAACTGCTCAACATCTTGCGGCCCACGGTGGCAATCGCCCGCTTTGTGACCTTCGCTGCACTGGCGCTCTACGAATTTCCGGAGTACCGGCAGCGGCTCCAGGCTGGCGACGATACGCTCCTGGAGTGGTTCGTGCAGGAGGTGCGCCGCTATTATCCCTTCTTTCCCTTCATCGCCGGGCGAGTGCGCCAGCCTTTCGAGTGGCAAGGTCATCGCTTCGCAGCCGGAACCTGGGTGATCTTAGACCTTTACGGTACCAACCACGATGAGCGAGTCTGGCAAGACCCGGAGGTATTCTACCCTGAACGCTTCCGCGATTGGGATGGGAGCGCCTTCAACTTCATTCCCCAAGGGGGCGGCGACTACGAAGACGGCCATCGCTGTGCGGGCGAATGGGCGACGATTGCGGTGCTGAAAACCGCAGTGCGCCTCCTGAGCACGGCCATGCGCTATGACCTGCCGCCCCAGAACCTGCGCGTGAGCCTCTCCAAGATGCCGGCCCTCCCCCAGAGCGGCTTTGTCATCCGCAATGTCAGGCAGATGGCCGGCGGCTCGTCTGTGGTAGAATAGCCGGCAGAGTAGAAAATAGGAGATAGGAGATAGAAGATAGAAAGTAGAATATACTGTCACCGTTGGTATACCTACCCTCCTTACTCAACATCAGCAGCCTCAATCTGTAGCTGAAATCCTAGACTTTTGACACAGCAGGCGACGGATTCAGCCAATCCGTAGCTGCGGTATCCTTACCGCAGGCTGCGGCAAAACAGCATCACAGCAAAACAGCATCACAGCAAAACGGCATAAGGACAGACTCGCCATGAAGATTGTAGACCTGAAGTGTACGGTGCTGGGCCAGCATCCCGTTGTGCGGGTTGTCACCGATGAGGGCATTGACGGCTTCGGCCAGGCTGAGTCCTACAAGCCCTACTTGACGCCCCACGTCCGGTTCTACAAAGAGTTCATTTTGGGTGAAGACCCTACCAATGTGGAGCGGGTGATGCTGCGCATCCGCCGGCTGGGCAGCTTCAAGCCGTGGGGGAGCGCGGTGAGCGCCATCGAGATGGCCCTGTGGGACATTGCGGGCAAGGCTGCGGGCCTGCCGGTCTATAAACTGCTGGGCGGCAAGATTCGCGATAAGGTGCGGGTCTATAACGGCGCGGTGCGCTTTCCCTTCACTGGCTACACGCCCCAGCACTACGCCGAGAACATGGCCCGGATGAAGGAGGCCAAGGAAGGGTTTACCATCATCAAGCAGGGCATCGGCTTCCACAGCCCCATGCCCCATCAGATACCCGACTTCTTCTATGGCGAGGCGTATCCACAAAAGGCCCGCTATCCCACCCGCGGGCTGCTGACCGAGCGCGGCCTCAAGTATGTGATCGCCTGTGTGGAGGCCATGAAGGAGGTCTTGGGCGATAAGGTGGGGCTGGCGCTGGACTGCGGCCCAGGGTGGACCATCCCTGACGCCATCCGGCTCGCCAAGGCGCTGGAGCCGTACAATGTTATGTGGCTGGAGGATCTGCTCACCGGCGACTATGTGCCCTATGTCCTGGCCGACCAGTACCGGGAGGTCACCCGCAGCACCTCGACGCCCATCCACACGGGCGAGCAGATCTATCTGCGCCAGAACTTCAAGGAGTTGATCGAGACCCACGCGGTGGACATCATTGGCCCGGACCCCTGTGACATCGGCGGCCTCGCCGAGCTGAAGTGGGTGGCCGAGTACGCCGACCTGCACGGCATCTTGATGGCGCCCCACGGCACCGGCGACGGCCTGATCGGCCTGGCGGCGCTGGTGCAGGTGTCGGCGACTTTGCCCCAGAACTACATCGCCTTTGAATACACCCTGGGCAACCCGCCCTGGTGGTATGACATCGTGGATGGCCTGCCCGACCCGGTGGTCAAAGACGGCTTTATCGAGGTGTGGGACCGGCCCGGCCTGGGCGTCACCTTCAACGTCGCCGCGGCGCGCCAATACCTGCCGGAAGGCGACAAAGACTTCTTTGACTGATTACGGGTTGTCGCTTTGTGGGTCAATTCATGCCAGTAGGAGGGGGCCGGGCGGACTGTCTGCGCGGTGATAGACCTATAGCTCCACTCCCTGGCCGGCGCCTTTGCCGCCATGATTGACAATCCCAGGGGTGTCATGATAACGTGGGGGCGACTCCCATGCTGGGGAGCTCCCCTGGTGCGCCATCCTGACGATAGGTTGACGACCGATGGTTGGCAAACAACTGGCCTACGCCTGCTTGCTCCGCTCGGCGCCTTGCCCATCCGCGCGCCTCTCTGCTCAATTCGCTGCTCAATCTTATCTTACCCGTCTCTCAGAAGCACTTCGTGTTTTGATGAGGAGGACTCTATGTTTGTCGACGCCGATGTCCGCCAGGCCATCGAATTTGAAGCCGACAGCCAGACGCCGGTGTTGAGCATCTATTTGAATGTGGACCCCACCCGCCGGTCGGCGGAAAAATACAAGCTGGCGCTGCGCAATCTGCTCAATAATGCCGAAGGCGCCGCATCCGAAGATATCAAGCGGATGCAGAATTATCTGGAGATGGGCTATAACCGCCAGGGGCGCGGCCTTGTCATGTTCAGTTGCGCAGCCAGGGACTTTTGGTGGGCCAAGAGCTATATGGTGCCGGTGGAGGATGCGGTCTTTGTCGGGCGGCGGCCCTATGTGCGCCAGCTCGCCCGGCTGATGGATACCTATGAGCGATACGGGGTGATCCATGTAGACCAGGAGGGCGCCCGCCTTTTCCTCTTCAATATGGGGATTCTGGAGGCCGCCGAGGGCCATCTGGGCGAGGAGGTCAAGCTCCACAAGGCCGGCGGGTGGGCCTCGCAACGCTACCAACGCCATGAGGCGACCGTCGCCCACCACAATTTGCAGGAGGCGGCGGAGCTGGCCGAGGAGTTTTATCGCTCTGCCGACACGCGCCGGCTGCTGCTGGCCGGCACCGAAAAGAATGTGGCCCGCTTCAAGGACCTGTTGAGCAACCGGCTGCGCTCGATGGTCGTGGGCCGCTTGAGCGCCGGCGCCAATGCCACCCCCGCCGAGCTGAGCGAAAAGGCCCTTAAACTGGCGATGCAGGCTGCCGAGCAGGAGGCGAACGCGCTGGCCGACCGGGTCGTGACCACCGTCCACAAGGGCGGCAATGCCGTGGCCGGCCTGGCCGAGACGCTGACCGCGGTGCAGGATGGGCGAGCGTTGCATGTGGTGGTGCTTTCCGGCTTTGCCCGGCCCGCCTATCGCTTTGTGGACAGCGGCTATATCGTGCTGGACTTGGGCGATGATAAGGAACTGGGCAGCGGGCGCATTCAGGAGCTACCCGATGCGGTGGAGAGTGTGCTGCGCCGGGCGATGGTGCAGGGCATCGGCGTGACCATTCTGGAGCAACATGCCGGGCTGGAGAAGATCGGCAAGATCGCGGCCTTGACCCGGTATTAGGTATTAGGCGCAGCGTTATGAGCGAGTCCACCAGCGTCTTTGCCCCGCCCGATGGCTTTGACCCGGCGCGCCACATGCAGCAGCTCCAAGAGGGCGCCGGGCGACTGGGTCTGGCGCTCTCTCTCACCCAGGTCGCCCAGTTCGAGGTCTACTACCGGGAGCTGGTGCAGTGGAACGAGAAGTTCAACCTGACGGCCATCACCGGCTATGAGGAGGTGCAGGTCAAGCACTTTCTTGACAGCCTGGTCGCGCTGCCGCTCATTGCCGAAGAGGCGGGCGAGCCGCTGCCGCCGGTGCGCCCGCTCCATCTGGTGGATGTGGGGACCGGGGCCGGCTTTCCGGGCATCCCGCTCAAGATCGCCGCGCCCCGGCTCAAGCTCACCCTGATGGACGGCACGGGCAAGAAGGTCGCCTTTTTGCGCGAGGTGACGGCGCGGCTGGGGCTGCACAATGTAGAGGTCGTGCAGGGCCGCGCCGAGGAGCTGGGCCGCAACACCGCCTATCGCGGCCAGTTCGACCTGGTGACGGCGCGGGCGGTCGCGCCGCTCAACACCCTGGCCGAGTATCTGCTGCCGCTGGCGCGGCGGGGCGGGCTGGCCGTGGTCTACAAGGGCGCGAGCGCCGGCCAAGAGTTCATGGAGGCGCGGCGGGCGATAGAGCTGTTGGGCGGCGAGACGGTGCGGCTGGCCCCGGTCAAGGTGCCCTTCTTGGGCGAGCAGCGTTTTATCCTCCTGATCAAGAAGGTGCGCCCCACGCCGGAGCGTTACCCGCGCGGCCAGGGCCTGCCGCGCAAAAAGCCGTTGGAATAAGCAACACAACCACCCATTGTCACTTCGTTGCTGGAGATGGTTGGTCGTTCTGTTGAAACACAGACATCGGATGGCGATGAATCGTAGACATTTCCGCCCGCTCGGTGCTCACCGATATGAAGGGTGTTCCTCAATATGCCGATAATGTCGCATGGTCACCTGATTCTCAATCAGGGGCCTATGCAACACAGGAGGGTGTATATGTCTACAATCTAGCAACAGCTGAACACAGGGTACTAATTACGCTAGAGGATCTAGGTTTGCGAGCGGGGCATGCCTGGTCCGGTTATATAAGTCCACACTGGATTGCTGAGGGCAAAGTCGTATTATTTACTGCTCGTAGTCCAGATTGGGCTGTGGGACCAGAAGGTCGAGTTAGGTACGTTTCGATTGTTGCAACAAGGGATGGGCAGCACTGGAGGGCTCTACCCGCGTATACCGTAGAGTCCGTGTCTCCGAATGGAAGGTATGCCATCCTTCTAGATTTTGGCCAAGATGGCAAGAAAATCAGATATCTCATGGACAGGATCATTTTGACCACCGATCCGAATTACATTCCCTAGCATTTTTGCTCAAACCATGTATGAGCCGCCTAACCTTGCCGGCGAGACCATTGCCGGGGCCCTGTTTGCGCATTACGCTATTTCCGCCGACGCGCTGACCTTTCTGCCGCTGGGCAATGACTCTGCGACGGCGGTCTATCGCGTCCGGGCGAGCGGCGGGACGGAGTACTTTCTCAAGCTCCGCGCCGGCGCTAGCTTCAGTGCGCCGAGCCTGCTCATTCCCCGTTACCTCCAAGACCAGGGGCTGCCCCACATCCTCGCGCCGCTGCCGACTGTCGCCCAGGCGCTCTGGGTCGTGGTGGATGATTTCGCACTGACGCTCTACCCCTATATTGACGGGCGCATCGGCGCAGAGGTGGGTTTGACGGAGCAGCAGTGGCGGGCCTTCGGCGCGCTGATGCGCCAGGTCCACGCCGTCCGGCTTCCGCCTGCGCTGGCGCAGATCGTCCCCCGCGAGCGTTTCATCCCCAGCCGGCGCAACGTGATTGACGAGCTGGAGGCGGCCATCGCCAGGCAAGCCTTTGCCAATGCCGCCGAGCGCGAGTTGGCCGCCTTCTGGCAGGCCCGCCGCGATGTGATCCGCCAGGTGGTGGACCGGGCCGACCGGCTGGGCGAGCGGTTGCGCCAGGCCGCGGCGCCTCTGGCCCTCTGCCATGCCGATATGCACCCCTGGAATGTGCTGCTCGAGGCCGACCCGACCGGCGAGCAGTGGTGGCTGGTGGACTGGGACGAGACGATCCTGGCCCTGAAGGAGCGCGACCTGATGTTCGTGGTGGGGAGCATCGGCCGCGACCTGGTGAAGCCCCAGGAAACGGCCTGCTTCATGCAGGGGTATGGCGACGGGGAGGGCGCTACGCCTATTGACCTGGACGCGCTGACCTATTATCGCTACGCCTGGGCCGTGCAAGATATCGCCGCCTATGGTGAAGAGGTCTTTTTCCTGCCCGATCGCAGCGAGGACAGCCGCCGCAAGGCGCTGCAGGGCTTGATGAGCTTGTTTGAGCCGGGGAATATCGTTGATCTAGCCCTTTCATCGGCTCGATCAGCCGCATAAGTAGGAGTAGAGATGCGCCCTCCTTTTATCGTCAGGCAACCTGTATCACCGCTGCCGGCGCCGCCCCAGGCGCGTCGCTCAGATCGGCTAAGACCGCCTGGGCTAAAACAAAAAGCCGGCGCTCCCTGTGAAACGCCGGCCCCTGGCTCAACCAGACTTGCCGCTAATCAATGCAGCCCTTCTCCAGATAGAAGGTCATGTGCTGAAAGTGGATCACCGGGTCAATATACTCCACCCGGATATGGCGCGGCACGGTCAGGGTAATCGGCGCATAACAGAGAATGCTCTTGATCCCGGCCTCGATGAGCGTATCGGCCACGCTCTGTGCGGCATCGGCAGGCACGGCGATGATGGCGATCTGGCACTGGACCTGTTGGATCACCCGCGCCACGTTGCTGGCCGGCTGCACGGTCAGGTTTGCGCCGACTGAGCTGCCGATCTTGGCCGGGTCATTGTCGAAGACCGCAACGATCCGGAAGCCTCGATCCTCAAAGCCATTGTAGGCGGCCAGGGCATGGCCTAGATAGCCGGCGCCCACCAGGACCACCGGCCAGATACAATCTACTTTGAGAATCTTCTCCAACTGTTTGCAGAGGTAGGAGACATTATAGCCTGTCCCCTGCTTACCGAACTCGCCGAAATGGCTCAAGTCCTTGCGGATCTGGGCCGAGCTGATCCCCAGCCGCTCCCCCAACTCCTGGCTGGAAGCGACCTCATGCCCCTCCGCGGCCAACAGCTTGAGCGTGCGCAGATAGACGGGCAACCGCCCGATCACGATGTCGGGGATGCCGTTCTTGTGCAAGGCCGCTGCGGCCGCGAGCGTTTCTTTTGTTGGAGTCCGTGAGTCCATACGTCTGTGGTGAGTGGCTACACATCCGGATGCGCATAGGAAAAGGAGTCTGCCGCGTCGCGGCTACCAACAACCTTGCCGCTCTTGGCCGGGAGACCATCGGCAGGAAGGGACAACCGCCGGTTTCTGTACCTATAGTTTAACACGCGCCCGATTGTACCGGCAAGCACAAATGCGGCTGAGTGGAGCGTGCCTTTGCCAACAGAACCTGCATCCCTCGCGAGCTGTGGTCGCTGGCGTTTGACACGGCGGCTGCCGGGCAAGGGCTGGGCGATCAGGGGTACGATAGAGCATAGGCAGCATTCAGGAGCTTTGGGCTAGAGGCGTATGATCCAGATATTTACTCGCGTGATGGAACACCGCGCTGGAGAAGTGGGATGAACCCCTACACCGAAGCACAACTGGGAGCAGCACAACTGGAAACCGAGGGGACTCCCTGGGCTAGTGGCCGGGTTGGCTCAACCGCGAGTCCACTTGAAGGGTGTAGCCCTGCCCGCGCACGGTCAACAGATAGCGCGGGACTTCAGGATTTGGTTCAAGCTTGTTGCGGAGCCGGCGGATGTGGACCCAAAGCGAGCCGAGGGTGCCCCGCTGCTCGCCATCCCATGCCTTGGAGACAAGATAGCCGGGCGAGACCACGCGCCCCCGGTGGCAGTAAAGCAGGTGGAGCAGCCGGGTTTCCGTCGGCGTCAAGGTCACGGTCCGGTCTCCGATCAGGAGAAGCTGTTGCGCAAAGTTGACCCGAAGCCGCGCATCAATCACCGCTTCCTGGTCCGCCACGGGCGGCGTCGCCGCGCGCGCCAGGGCGCGCTGGACGCTCTCGTACAGCTCGCCAAAGGCAAAGGGTTTCATCAAAACATCCTCGGCGTTGCGCGGCGCGCTGCCGGTGAACGGTGTGGCCTCGGAGGGGGGCCAGAGAAAGATGATCGGCACATCGCCTATGGCGCGCAGCGCATCGGCGACGGCCAAGCCGCTCATGCCCGGCATGTTCAGGTCCAAGAGGGCGAGCCGCGGCAGCCCTTGGCGGCGCACCAACTCCAGCGCCCGCGCGCCGCTGCCGGCGGTCACGACGGCGAAGCCTGCCCGCTCGAGCTGCAACGCGATCATGCGCTGGGTGCCCTGGACATCGTCTACAATGAGAATGCGCTGCGAGTTGTCCTCGTGCGGGAGATGGCTCATCATATGGTCAATATGGTCGGCTTGCCTCTTGCCGTCACACCTTGTAGTATACTTCTCGCCGAAATACCGTCTTCTAGACTGATAGCAACGATCGTGCGCTCTATCGAGCCAAAGCTGTCATTTTGGTTACGCTTCAACAGATTATTATCGCGCAACGAAATAAAGGCGGCATTAAAAGATACAGCTTTGTCAGCTTTTGTCAGTCTTGGTCAGTCTTGGTCCGTTCTCGTCAGTTCTTGCCCGTGACATGCGCATCCGTTGCATGAGCGCGGCTTGTGTCCGTGCCGACGGGGGCAGTTTCCAGGAGCAACGCACGGTTCGTGCGCGCCCAAGTCTTGTGTGCTTAGGTAAGGTAGGCGGCCTGTTCATGCCGGCTACCATTCTGTTTAACGGTAGGATTTTTGCCATGAAACCATCCTTTGCCAAGCGCATCACCACCAGCCTGCTGGTTGCGCTGCTGATGTTTGGCTCCTTTGTGGCCGGCCACATCACCGGCGCCACGGCTCGCCCCGCTCACGCCCAAAGCGAAAGCCCGGCCGAGTTCGCCATCTTCTGGGAAGCCTGGGACTTGGTCGTGGAGTATTTCGTGGACCAGGAGCGCATTGATTTCAAGGCCATGACCTATGGCGCGATCCAGGGGATGCTGGACTCATTGGGGGATGAAAACCACACCGTCTTTTTTGCGCCGGAGGTCGCCCGCCAGCAAGAAAGCTCGCTGGAAGGCTCCTTTGAGGGCATCGGCGCCTATGTGTCGGCGGAGGATGGGCAGTTTGTGATCGTTGCCCCCATCCATGGCTCGCCCGCCGAGGCTGCCGGGATCGTCGCCGGGGATGTGGTGCTGGCCGTGGATGGCAAGGACATTACCGGCATGCAGGAGTGGGAGGTGATCGCGCTGATCCGCGGGCCGGCCGGCAGCAGCGTGGTGCTGACCGTGCTTCATCCGGACGCCGAGGAGCCGGTGGATATTGAGATTCAACGCGGCTTTATTGATATCGAGAGCGTGCTTTGGGCGCGCATCCCCGGCACGGACTTGGTCCACTTGCAGATCACCCAGTTTGCCGGCGACACCAGCCGCGAGCTACGCACGGCGCTGCGCGCCATCCAGCAGGAGATGGAGCAGGGCCAACCCGTCGAGGGCATCCTGCTGGACCTGCGCAACAACCCCGGCGGCTACCTCCAAGAGGCGCTGCGCGTGGCCAGCCAGTTCTTGCCCGAAGGGGAGATCATCCTGCATGAGAAGGACGCCAAGGCCAATATTACCACCTATCGTTCCCAAGGGGAGGGCCTGGCGCGCGGGATTCCTTTGGTGGTGTTGATCAACGAGGGATCAGCCAGCGCCGCGGAGATTGTGGCCGGCGCGCTCCAGGAAAACGGGCGCGCCAAATTGGTCGGCGCACCCACCGTCGGCACCGGCACGGTGCTGCGCCCCTTTACCCTGAGCGATGGGTCGGTCCTGCGGTTGGGCGTCACCAACTGGCTGACGCCAGGCTACAACTTGATCAAGGGCCAGGGCATCCAGCCTGATGTGCGCATCGAGCAGGAGACGACGGTGGAGATGATCAATAGCTCGCTGTTGAGCGAGTTAAGCAACCGGGACCTGCGGCTGCATGAGGACCGCCAGTTCCAGGCGGCGCTGCTCCTGTTGACCGTCAACACCCTGCCCAATCGCCAGATCACAACCGCGCCGGCTCAGGAGAATTAGAAGAGAGTAAACCGCAAAGATTTGTGGTTTACTCTCTGTACAGATGATTTGCGTAGATGTACTCTTCCACGGCGCGAGGCACCTGATGGCGGATGGGCCAGCCGATGCGAACGCGAGCGCGGAGCGTGTTGCTGGCGATCTCCAATTCGGGCATGTCGAGGATGATCACCCGCTGGCGGATGCCGGGCAGCGCCGCTTCCAGTTGCGCCCAGTCCAGCGTCACATCATGGCGGCTGAGGGCGACCAACCGGCAGTTTTCCACCAACCAGGCCGCCTCATGCCAGGTGGGGAGGTCGCGCAGGCTGTCCATGCCCATCAAAAAGTACAGCTCAGCCTCCGCCCCCACCTGTTGGCGCATGAGCCGCACCATGTCGGAGGTGTAGTGGGGGCCGGGGCGGTCGGCGTCAATCCGGCTGACCTTGCAGTAGTCAATATCCTCGGTCGCCAGTTCGCACATCCGCAGCCGGTGCGCCACCGGCGAAAGCTGGACATCCCGTTTGTGGGGCGGGTCGCCTGCCGGCACTAGATAGATGCAGTCAAGCTTGAGCTGGAACCATGCTTCCTCGGCCAGGATCAGGTGGCCGATGTGGATCGGGTCGAAGGTGCCGCCAAAGATGCCGATGCGCCGACAGCGGCGGGCTGGCGCATTACCTGAGATGGCTGCACTTGCGGTTGCTGCGCTGTTGCTCACGGAACATTCTGCCTTCTCCGGTGGACTCACGATGCCATCGCAGTCCTATAGAAAGGTCCTATAGAAAGGTCCTATAGAAAGTAAGAGTAGCCCTAAGCCCCAAAGGCGTTCTCATAGCCCCAGACTAATTCCACGTCGCCGATGAAGACGGTGTCGCCCTCCTCGGCGCCTGCCTCGCGCAGGGCGTCGGTGATGCCCAGGGCGCGCAGGATGCGTTGAAAGCGCATGGCTGCCTCATAGTAGTCCCAGTTGGTCATGCGTGCGGCCCGCTCGATGGCGATGCCCTCCACCCGCCATTGCCCCTTGCCCACACGGTGGATCTGAAACGCCTTCTCATCGGCAGGCGCCTCGATCTCAATCAGCTCATCGCTGGGCGGCTCCTCCACCGGCGGCAGCGCGTCCAACATCGCCTGCACTTGGTAAAGGAGCGCCTGCACATTCTCGCCGGTGGCGGCGCTGATGGCGAGGGCAGGCAGGCCACGCCGCGCCATCTCGGCCTCGATCTCGGGCCAGCGTGCGCGCGCGTGGGGCAGGTCAATCTTGTTGAGGACCACAAGTTGGGGCCGGTCGGCCAGGGCCGAATTGAAGAGCGCCAGCTCTTGGTTGATGGCCTCGAAATCACCCAACGGGTCGGGGCTGTCGCCGTTGAGCAGGTGGATCAAGAGGCGGGTGCGCTCGATGTGGCGCAGGAACTCCAGCCCCAGGCCCACCCCTTCGTGCGCGCCCTCCAGAAGCCCCGGAATATCGGCCAGCACAATCTGGCGGTGGTTGACCTCGGCCACGCCGAGCATCGGCTCGACGGTCGTGAAGGGATAGTCGGCGATCTTGGGCTTGGCCGCGCTGACCACACTGAGCAGGGTGGATTTACCGGCATTGGGGACGCCGACAATGCCGACATCGGCCACCAGCTTCAGCTCCAGCTCCAGCCAGCGTTCTTCGCCCGGCTCTCCCTTTTCGGCCAGCCGCGGGGCCTTATTGCGCGCGGTCTTGAAGGCAGCATTGCCGCGTCCGCCCCGGCCCCCCCGCGCCACCAGCAACCGCTGCCCCGGTCGCGTCAGGTCGCCCAAGAGCGCGCCGCTCTCGGCATCGCGCACCAGCGTGCCCGGCGGCACCGGGATGAGGAGGTCTTGGCCGGTGGCGCCGGTCTTATTGGCCCCACTGCCGTTGGCGCCCCGCTCGGCGCGGAAGTGGACTTGGTTTTGGAAGCTGTAGAGGGTGTTCAGCGCCGGGTCTACCACCAAATAGACATTGCCGCCGCGCCCGCCGTTGCCGCCGGAGGGGCCGCCCCTCGGCACAAACTTCTCGCGGCGAAAGGCGACAACGCCGTTGCCGCCGTCCCCCCCCTTCACATAGATGCGTGCTTGGTCGAAAAACATTGATCTATTGTAGCCGCGGGCGGTCAGCCCACCAAACTTGCACCCTTAGCAGGCGATTGCACGACGAGCTTCCGGAGGGAGGCGCGATTCAGGCCGGGCGCGCCTCTTGGCGGCTCTCTGAACTTGCTCCGTTGGTTGACAGAGCGTCAGGGGAGGGTATAATGATCGCACGAAAGTGGACGGGATGGCCTGTATGCAGGAGAAGCGCAGCCTGTGCGCTGCCCGGCGCAATGCCGGCCTTGATGACGCCCGCCCAGGCAACATGGACGACTTCGACGATGGTGCGGCGCAGCGCCAACCGGCCCGGCGCTGGTTGTCCCTGCTGGCGCTCTTGGTGGGTGGGGTGGCCCTACTGGTGGCCGCTCCCTGGTTGTGGGCGACCATTCAAGACCCCTCCGCCCTGGAAGCCTGGGTGGCGAGCCTGGGTTGGCTAGGGCCGTTGGCCCTGGTGGCATTGAACGCCCTACAAATCGTCGCAGCCCCGATCCCCGGCTATGTCATGCAACTGGCCGCAGGTTTCTTGTTCGGTCCCATCTGGGGCGGGGTGTGGAGCGCGTTGGGGCTGCTGGCAGGCTCCACCCTGGCCTTTGGCCTGGCCCGCCACTATGGTCGCCCACTGGCCGAGCGGCTGGTGGGCCGGACGCGGCTGGACCGCTGGGAGAAGGTGACGCACTCGACCAGTGTGCTCGTCTGGTTTGTCCTGTTGCTGGGGCCAACGGGCGACCTACCTTACTTTCTGGCCGGTCTTTCACGTGTATCCTACCTCAAGGTGCTCGCCATCACGGTGGCGTTGCGCGTGCCCAGTGTCTTTGTGGCCGCGGCGGCCGGGGCGGGCGTAGTCTTTTTGAACTGGTGGCAGTTGGCGCTGCTCTTTGGGGCGTTGGCCGGGATGGTGGTGCTCTTTCTGCGCTATCAAGATCAGATCCTCCATTGGGCTGACCGGGAGATGCAGCGGCGTCTGCAATAAATAAACGATCGAACGAAAGATCACACAATGAGCGATACCGGGCAGACGCCCTTACAGGCGCGCATTGACGCCGATCTGCGGCAGGCCATGCGCGACCAGGACAATGTGACCAAGCTTGCGCTGCGCGCTGTCAAGACGGCGCTGACCGAAGCGG
Organism: Caldilineaceae bacterium; assembly: GCA_035574055.1. GTDB lineage: Bacteria > Chloroflexota > Anaerolineae > Caldilineales > Caldilineaceae > QEUY01. Next base: position 5,732 of record DATLZJ010000493.1, on the reverse strand, counting down.
CCAAGGCCGGCGCCAACCATGAGCTGACCGATGCCCAGGTCATCAGTGTGATCCAGCGCGAGGCAAAGCGCCGCCGTGAGGCGGCAAGCGAATATGAACGTCTGGGCGCCGGCGCCCAGGCTGCCCAAGAACGGGCGGAGCTGGCTGTGCTGGAGCGCTACCTGCCCCGCCAGATGGACGAAGCGGAGATCGAGCAATTGGCCCGCCAGGTCATTGCCGAGACCGGCGCGACCTCGGCGCGCGACTTGGGCAAGGTGATGCCCGTGCTCATGGGCCGTGTGGCCGGAGCGGCTGACGGCAAGGTCGTCAGCCAGGTGGTACGACGGCTCTTGGAAAGCTAGGTGCGCGTCCGCACGGTGGTGGGCGGCAGGAACAGAGAGCGATGATAACATCTAAGCTCAAGGCGCACTCCGGCGACTGGATTGACTGGCTGATTATCGGCTCATTGACCGCGTCGGTGGGCATCTTGCTGGTGGGGCTGCTCTCCTGGCAAGGCCCATTTGGAGGCCAGCTCCAATTGGAGGTGGGCGAGGTCGCCCCGCATGACGTGGTCTCCCCGCGCCAGATCACCTATGAGAGTGAAGTGCTCACCGAACGGGCGCGTGAGCGGGCGGCTCAAAACGTGCCCGACCAGTACGATAGCCCGGATGGGCGCGTGCGTCGCCAGCAGATTGAGCAGGCGCGCGAGATATTGGACTTTATGACCATCGTGCGGAGCGACGCCTATGCGACGCCCGCCCTCCAGGCCGATTACCTGGCCGCCGTCAACGACCTTAACCTGACGCCGGAACTGACCCAGCAGATCCTGGCTATCTCCCCTGAAGAATGGCCCCTGGTGGTCGAGGAAGTGCCTGCGACACTGGACCGGGTCATGCGTGAGGAGATTCGCGAAAGCAACCTGAGCCTGGTGAGGCGGCGAGCGCCTGCGCTGGTCATGGCCGAGCTGAGCGAGCCGGCGGCCACGGTGACGGTCGAGCTGGTGCGCGCCCTGGTGCGGCCCAACAGCCTCCTGAACCAGGCCCGCACCGATGAGCTGCGCGAGCGGGCGCGCAGCGAGGTGCCCCCCCAACCGGTAACGCTGGAGCGGGGCGAGATCATCGTGCGCGCCGGCGACATCGCCAGGCCCGAAGATGTAGAGGCGCTGACTCAGATCGGCCTGCTCCAGGATGAGTGGAACTGGTGGGTGACTGTGCGCAGCCTGCTCTTTACCGTTGTGCTGTTGGCTGTCATGGGCGGTACGCTCTACCGGCTGCGCCCGCGCACCATCCGCCATGTCCAGGAGTTCGGGCTACTGGTGGTGATGGTGGTGGTTTGGTTGTTGGCGGCGAAGGCCATGCTGGCGCCGCATGACTGGCTGCCCTATCTCTTCCCGCTGGCCGCGCTGGGCATGTTGGTGGCCGTGCTGCTTGATCTGCGCGTGGCTGTGGTGACCATCATCGGCTTTGGGGTGGTGGCCCATTTCCTGGCGCGCAACAACGTGCCGCTGCTGGCCTATCTTACGCTCGGCAGCCTGGTCGGCGCGATCCTGCTAGGCCGCGCCGAGCGGCTGACGGCCTTCCTTTGGGCGGGCGTCGTCGTGGCTGCCTGTAACCTGTTTGTGGTCGCCGCCTTTTGGGCGCCCTTCGAGCAGTACACCGCCTCCCGGCTGCTCCAGCTTCTGCTGGTGGTCTTGCTCAACGGTGGGCTGTCGGCCAGCATCGCCATGATCGGCTATTTAGTCCTGGGCAACCTCTTTGGCATCACCACCAGCCTGCAATTGACCGAGCTGAGCCGGCCCACCCACCCGCTCCTGCGCCAACTGCTGCTCAAGGCATCGGGCACTTATCACCATACCATTGTGGTCAGCAATCTGGCAGAGCGGGCCGCGGCCGCCATCGGCGCCGATGCCTTTCTGACCCGGGTCGGGGCCTATTACCATGACATCGGCAAGACGGTCCGCCCCTACTTCTTCTCGGAAAATATCCTGGATGACAACTCGCCCCACGATAAGCTGGACCCGCTGACCAGCGCCCAAATCATCATCAGCCACATCAGCGACGGGATTGACCTGGCAAACAAGTACCGTCTGCCGCCGCGCATCCAAGACTTCATCCGCGAGCACCACGGTCGCACCCTCGTTAAGTACTTTTACATCCAGGCCCAGCACGAGGCCGGCGCGGACGAGGTCGTGGATGAGCTGGACTACCGCTATCCTGGCCCTAGCCCCCGCAGCAAGGAGACGGCGATCCTCTTCCTGGCCGATGCCTGTGAGGCTGCGGTGCGCGCCGTGCGCCCTGCCACGCGGGAAGACCTGGAGGCGCTGGTCAACCGGTTGATTGATGAGCGGGTTGCCGAGGGCGAGCTGAACGACAGCAACCTCACCTTCCGTGAGCTCCAGATCACCAAAGAAGTCTTTTTGCAGGTTCTCCAGGGCGTTCACCACCCGCGCATCCAATATCCCGAGGACGTGGTGCAGAAGGTGCGCGCTGCCCAGGGGGATAGGCTGCGCGGGGTCAGCGGCGAGAGCCAGCCGGGTGGGGCGCGGCTGCCACTCCCCGGCGGCGTCGAGGAGCCGGCGAGCATTTAGCGCCCGTTCATCTCCCGGTGGATGCCATGTCCGAGCCAGCCAGCCTTACATCCCAGCCCTCATCCCCTTACCAGGTCGAGGTCCAGGTGGATGAGGCGTATGCCTCACTGGTCGAAGAGGCCAACTTGGCCATGGCTGTACGTGAAACGTTGCGCCGTCAAGGGGTCGCGAGCGGTCAAGTGACGGTAGTGGTCACCGGCGATGAGCAGATCGCCGCGCTCAACCAAGAGTACCGCGGGATTGCCGGACCGACCGATGTCTTGAGCTTTCCCGCCCAGGAGCCGGGTGATGCGTCCTCGCCCGCCCTCGCGCTGCCGCCGGAGCTGGCGGCAGAGATGGCAGGCTATCTGGGCGACATTGTGATCGCCTATCCCTATGCCGCCCGCCAGGCCGGGCGTTATGGCGCGTCCATCGCCGCCGAGCTGCGTCTGCTGGCGGTGCATGGGACGCTGCACCTGCTGGGGTTTGACCACGACACCGCCACCGCCGAACGCGCGATGTGGGCTGCCCAAGAGGAGATATTGGCGGCCTTTGGCGACCGTGGCCTTTCCGAGCGCCGTTATGAGGAGTGAGACGCCCATCCGCGCCGCGGGCAAGGCGGCAAATGAGCCGGTGGCCTACCGGCTACACCGACAGCACGGTTTTTGGGGAGGACGTTGGTTTAGCTTCCGGGCGGCGCTGGATGGCGTGGGCTATGTGCTGCGCACGCAGCCGAACGTCTGGATCGAGCTGGCAGCCGGCGGCGTTGTGGCGCTGGCCGGTTGGTGGCTGGCGATCTCTTTGGTCGAATGGGCGCTGCTGGGTTTTACGGTGGCGCTGATCCTGGCGCTGGAGGCTGTGAACACGGCGGTCGAGGCGGTGGTGGACCTGGCTTCCCCCCAGCTTCATCCGCTCGCCAAGGTTGCCAAGGACGCGGCGGCGGCGGCCATGATTTTTGCCGTGGTGGGGACGGTCGTCGTAGCGGGGCTGGTCTTTGGCCCTCGCCTGTGGGCGCTGTGGTTCTAGCCGCTTTCTTGCTCCCGCTCATGGAAAGGGGTTTTCGCAAAATCAGCAGCTATACCTAACGCTCTAAACAACGGGGTAGGCCGGTTGAGCCTACCCCGTTGTGATTTACCGATCTGCGGCGTTCCCTCTTTAGGGGAAGTTGATGTTCAGCCGCACATCCGACGCCTGAACCGCAGGCAGCAGGCTTTCCACCGTCTCTATTGCCACCTGCATATTGGGGTCCGCGCCCAGCAGGCCCGTCTGCTCTAGCAGGGCGAGCACGTTGTTGACCCGTCCCTCGGCCCAGGTAATGTAGGGCAAGGTCCGGTCGTTGATGGCAATAAAGATGCCGTCGGGATTGGTGTAAAGGCTGATGGTATCAATACCGGCGGCGCTGGCGGTCTGGATGAGGTTGGGGGGCAGGTTCAGCGCATTCATGGGCATGCCGGCAACCTGGCTGATATCGGACTGGGTCAGGTCGCCCATGGTCCAGGTGCCGTCTGCGGCATAGTTAATGGTGACCTGGAAGGTGGGCGGGGCGCCGACGGCGTTGAGGAATTCCTGCTGTAGCTCCAGCGCGCGTTGGGCCGTCTCGCTGTCGGTGACTTCCAGCGGGATGAGCTCGGCGCCTTCGGCCACCGGGAAGCGGATGGTGACGCCGATGCCCAGGTTTTGGATCAAGGGCAGCAGCTTGTCGAGCAGCGCTATGCCGCCGCCGAGCGACTGGAGCACCTCGGCAGTCGCGACCAGTTTTTCACCATCCCAGGCGAGGGAGGGCATAGGTTGGCCGTTCACCAGGATCAACAACCCATCTGGGCTATTGGCAATTTGGATGTGCTGAATGTTGCTCAAGGTCAGCAGTTGAACTTGATCGGCAGGCAGGGTGAAGGTGCTGAAGTCCTGGCCGATCATGGCGCCGACTTGGGCCAACGATTGGCCGCCGACCGTAATTGAGCCATCCGGCTGGACATCCAGCACCAAGGCCGGGAGACTGACGACGACTGCCGATTCGGCAGCCGGCGCGGCGGCGGCTGCGCCGGCGCGGGGACCGCATCCGGCCAAAACCAGAAGCGCGACCAGGAGCAGGGACAACAGCATCACCGTTCGGCCACTCTGCTTGAGCATCGTTCCTGTATGCATATGCGGTTTTCCTCCGTTCGGCTACTCTCTTCCACCAGACATGAAAGAGTACAATGGGTGTGGGTAGTAGGGGTGGGCGAGTCACCAGCAAAAAGTTGCGCTACGGTCGCTATTGTAGCATAACTGTGCGTCGAATCCAATCGTCATTTCTTGTGCCGCCGTCTATGTTTGTAGCAGTACAAGTTGACAAAACTTCCTCTCGTTTCTGGTCTTCCCCTCCTTATCTGCCCATTCGCCTGCGCTTGCCGGCCCGTTGCTGATGGAGCCGTGTTGGCCCATGAGGATGGATGCTGCCGTGTTGTCGAGGGCGCAGGGTAGGGCTTGTACTGCCCGCCGCGGGTATCCATGCCCGCGGGCATCTATAAGGGATGCGCCTAGAACTCGACATCATCCTGCACAGCCGGGCGCGCGGCCGGTGTGACTTCCTGGGGCCGGCCCGTCAACTGGCGCAGCGCCGCCAACGCCAACTGCTTGGTCTCCAGCATGGCCCCCTCGCTTTCCAGCACCGGCCCTACACAGGCGGGGCAGCCATGGGGACAACCGCAGCCGGCGATCAGCTCATAGGCCGCATTCAACAGCGTCTCATGCAATTCAAAGAGCCGGGCGCTAAAGCCCAACCCGGCGGCGACCCGCTCATAGATATAGATGGTTGGGAGCTGCCAGGCCGGCGCGCCGGTCTCGCCGCCATTGTCGCCGCCCTCACCCGCAGCCAGCCGCCGCTGGGCGCCTGTCACCTCGCCCCGTACCACATGCACCCCGATATCCTGCGGGTCGCACATGAGGTAGAGCGGGGCCAGGTTGTTGAGCGCATAGGCTACGCCGTCCAGCCCGCTGCGCACCCGCACCCCTACCTCCAGCCGGTGATGGCAGCTCCGGCAGACCAGGATCAGGTTGCTCAACCGGTTGGCCTGGAGGTAATGGTTATTCAGCCCCGGCACATAGCCAAAGGTACGGAAGGGGATGAGGTGGTGTACGTCGTGCTGGCGGTTGGGCGGCTCCGGCAAGCCACACTGGGTGCAGCGGTAGCCATCGCGGGCGCGTA
>DATLZJ010000492.1:0-3861 GCA_035574055.1 Caldilineaceae bacterium | reverse complement strand
AGCGCGCCGGCGCCCGCCGCGCCAAACAGGTCTACGGCACCCATATCCCCGCCGATCTGCGCCGGGAGGCCGATGTGATGGTGGTCAACGCCTACCCGCTCGACTCAGACCCCATCCAGATCAGCAAGTCCCTCTGGTGCCGGGGGTACTTCGAGAAAGCCTACTCGGTGGTGGTCAACCCGGCGGTGGATGGCATCTACTATCATGGTCTCTTCGACCGGATGGACTGGAAGCGCTACAACACACTGCGCCTCGCCCGCCAGCCCATGAGCGACCCGGAGCCGGTTTTAGGCCGGCGCGACCAGGTAATCGTCTGGTCCGAAAACTTTCCGGTCCACGACTTCAGCCGTAAGATGCCCAACGATATTCTGGTGCGTAAGTGGCAGACAGTGATTGACCTGCTGGAGCCGGTGGCGCCGGCCAATGCCAAGGTTGCGGTCTTTCCGGCCTCCGGCATCCAACTGCTGGCCGAGGAGTAAGGACAGGTCGCCGGCGATGGTGGTGGAGACGATCTATCAAGAGCTGGACGCAGGCTTGCGGCAATTCATTCGCCGCCGCGTGGCCGATGCTGAAGATGTGGAGGATATCGTGCAGGAGGTCTATCTCCGCATCCACCGGCATATCGCCGCGCTGCGTGAGGAGGAGCGGCTTCAAAGCTGGGTCTACCAGATTGCCCGCAATGCCATTGTTGACTATTACCGCAGCCGGCGGATGACCACGGAGCTGGCCGAGACCATCGCCGCGCCCGAAGCGCCGGATCGCTTTGATCCCGCCGCGCAGTTGGCAGCCTCTCTCCATAGAATACTGGATTGTCTGCCGGACAAGGACCGGGAGGCGCTGCGCCTGGTCGAGCTGGAGGGGAAGACACAACAGGAACTAGCCGAGCATCTAGGCATTTCACTCTCTGGGGCCAAGTCCAGAGTCCAGCGGGCGCGCGAGAAGCTAAAGGCGGCCTTGCTGGACTGTTGCCACTTCGAGCTTGACCTGCGGGGGCATGTCCTGAACTACGAGCCGAAATGCGCCTGCTGCGCCGGGGGCCGCCGAAACCAGGGGCAGGCTGTGTGTAACTAGCGCGAAAATTGCTGCACCAAATCTGCGTCCTTTTGGAAATGGCTCCGTCTATATGAGGGCAACCGCCTATGAGGCGAGTGATAAGACGAGTAGAAACCAGGAGGACACAGATGTTTGCAAGCATGAACGATTGGGCAGTCTACCGGGAAATCCATGCCGATAAGCTACGCGCAGCCGAGCGGGCGCGGTTAATTCAGGCTGCGCAACAGCCCGCCCCCCTTCGCCCGCACTGGCTGCGAGAGGCGGGCGGGTGGCTTCGCCGCACAGCTCTCGGCATGAGAGCCGCTCCCGCCGCCCAATGCCCCTGCTGTTGTCCGGCGGCCATCGCCTAGCCGGTATCGGGGGGAGGGGCTATGTCTACCACATCAAGCGCCGCATACCCTCGCGCAGCTGTATGGGGGTTCTGGTCAGCAGTGTGCGCGACGCTGCTGACCCTCTCGTTCGCCGTGCTCTCGATGACGTTTGTTCCGGCGCCGTGGGCAGGCATCGAGGCCTACGCGGCCAGCTCAGACTTGCGCCACATGGCATCCTTTGCACCGGCGCTCCTGCTGGCGCCGACGATGATGGCGCTTTTCGCCAGTCTCCATGCCGCTACCCCGGAAGAAGGGCGGATGTTGACGCTGCTGGGCCTGGCCTTTGCAGGCGTCTATGCCGCCATTGTCTGCACCAATTACTACGTGCAGTTGTTTGTAGTGCGGCTGAATCTCATCAACGGTGCGTTGGAGGGGCTTGCGCTGTTCGCCATGCCGAATCTCCGGTCTGCCTTCTTTGCGCTGGAGTGTATCGGCTATGGCTTTCTGAGCCTGGCAACCCTGACCGTCAGCCCCGTGTTTGTGGGCAGCGGCGTTGCCCGGTGGCTCCGGCTGCTGTTGATTGCGAACGGTGTGCTGGGCATCGGCGGGATGGCCGTTGCCTTGCTTGATCGACCGCTGCTGATCTTCGCCGGCCTGGGTCTCTGGAATGTTATCTTCCCGGCTGCGACCTGCCTTTTGGCCCTGTACTTCCATGGCCGGCGAGCCGCGCCCCAATATGCCGTGCGTCCGTCGCCGGCCTGAGCAGTACAAGTAATGGCAGACACGCCGGACAGATGGATGATCAGCAGATCATCCCAATCTTGGCTTCGGGGCCGTGGGCGATGGGGTGCTCGCCGACCCAACGCTCGTCCACGGCCTCGCCGGCAAGCTGGTAGCGCGAGTCGGTGGAAAGCCGGATGCGGTTGGTGCGGTTGTCCAAGCTGCCATGCAAGGTGAACATGCCGAAGATCAGCGCATCGCCTAGCTTATATTCGGTGGAGAGCCAGCGCCCGCCGATCTGCTGGCGCACGCCGATGGCGTCCTTGCTGAAGGAGCCGCCGGTAGCCGCCCACGACCACTGCTCATGGGCTTTGTCGTTCTTGCCGTCAATGCAATAGGAGTCCACATCAAACTCCCAGTACTCCCCTAGATGCTCCACCTTGCGATGCGACCCCTCCAGGATCATCAGCCCGCCCAGCTCATAGGGGACATCGTCCAGGGGCACCCAGGCGGTGTAGAGTTGTTTGGTCCCGCGCGACATAAAGACAATGTCACAGTGGGGGCTGGTGGCCGTATTTGGGCCAGGGGCCTTGGCGCGCAGCCAGGTGAAGTCGTAGTGAAGCACCGGCCCGCCCAGGAAACGAGCAAAGAAGTCCATGAGCGGCCCTGTGTAGAGCAGCCGGTGGATGACCGGGTTGCCATTTGCCAGGTCGGGGCGAAAGGTGAAATGGACATCCGGCGCGGCGACGCCCTCCATCAGCGGGTAGTCGGGGTGCAGCGCGCCCTCGGCCTGGAGTCTCTCCAACACGGAGCGCCGGGCCGCAAGGACGGCGTCTACATCGAGTAGGCCAGGCAGGTAGAGGTAGCCATCCTCAGCCATGCGGGCGCGCAGCGCCTCAGGATTGTCTAGGATGTCGTTGGAGGGGCGTAGCTCACCATGGTGGGTGGGTTCAGTGATCAACTGGCGGCCCCCGTAGTAGAGCGGGGGGAGTGTCTGGGTAGTCATCTCGGTTCCTTCCATTGTCCGTTTCTGTTCGCTTGAGACTTCAAAGGGGCGAAGGTCCTCGGCGGCCTTTGGCTCCGGCGCCGTAGGCTTCCGCCTCACCGTCCGTTACACTTGCTGATGCCGCCGGACGTTCTCATCCACAGGGATCATCCTCATAGATCGCTGTCAGATCGCTGTCTTCCCCGGCCGTCTCGGCGGGTTTTCCTCTGGCAGTTTCATAGCTATCAAGGAGCGAAGTCTCGGCTTCGCCAACTCCTAAAGGGTCGCAACCGGGTGGGACTCGCCCGCTTCGTCGCCTCTTGTTACCCTGACCTCAGGGTTGAACTTGTCGCCGAGGGCTTCTACATAGCGTCGCAGTAGGTGTTGCTCATCCAGTCACACACTTTGATCCAGGCGCACCTCGCAGCCACTGGCAGCGCTCGCCAGGAGCGCCTCCATCATCTCTTGCACGATCAGCCCGTGGCGCAGGGGCGCCTGGCAGGGAACGCCGTCGAGGATGCATTCCACAAAGTGAGCGGCGATGGCAAGCCAGGCTTGGCGCCGGTCCCACGGCAAATTGACTAGCTCATCGCGCTCCATGCCGTTGACAGTGCGATAGAGGGTCAATGGACTAAGGCGGGCGCCGGCTTCGTCGCCGAACAACTCGATCTGAAGCTCGGCGGGCTGGTGCGATGCCCAAAAGCTCTCCACCTGAAGCCCAACGCCGTTCTCGAAACGGATAAAGCCCCCGGCATAGTCGTCGGCGGCAAAGCGGCTGCCCAGCTCGGTCGG
>DATLZJ010000491.1:0-4447 GCA_035574055.1 Caldilineaceae bacterium | reverse complement strand
CTGGTCAAAGGTGTAGTTCTCATCCGGATAGGGCAACCCCGCCTCATCAAAGAGGTCAACGTTGTAGAAGATGCCGTGCAGGTTCTCATCCTGCGGAATGGCATAGATCTTCGTGCCCTCCTCGCGGCTGATGGCCGGCATGATACCGGTCAGCAGGTCTTCGGTATCCACCGCATCCCGCTCGTAATAAGGCGCCAGGTCCACCAACATATCCTGCCGGATCATCTGGCCTAGCCGCTGCACATTATGCCGCTGCACATCTACGGGCGTGCCCGCGGCATGAAGCTGGATCAGCTTATCGTAATAGTCGGCAAAGTCCGGAATAGAGAGAAACTCGATCTGGACATCAGGGTGCAGCTCCTGGTAATCCGGAATGTACACCTCTTTGTAGAGCACATCTTCCTGGACGGCCCCCCACACAGAAAGCCCGATCACCTTCTTTTCTCCGGAGGCTGCCGGCTCACTGCCGGCTGCGGCCTCCTGGCCGCCGCCCGTCTGGGCAGGCGCGGCCGGCGCAGCACAGGCAGCCAGCGCCCCGGCCGCCACGATCCCTGCCCCGGCCAGAAACTCGCGACGTGATAACTTCCGGCTCATACGGCTTCTCCTTTTGCCTTGCGTGGATTCATACCGAAAGCACTACGGGACAACTTACGCTCTCTAGCACTGACAAGCTCCGGCATCGGCCGGGCGGTCTAGGCGCCGCTGCTGGCCCATGCCCCTCCACCGGCTATCCCTTCATTCCGGTGAGTGTGATCCCCTCCACAAAGTACCGCTGGAGCAGGAAAAAGACCACAATCACCGGCAAGGTTGCAAAGGTCGCGCCGGCCATCAATACGGGCCAGCTCAAGACATAATAGCCGCCTCCCAACGCGGCAATCGCCAGGGGCAGCGTGCGCATCTCATCTTTGCTAATTACGATCAGCGGCCACAGATACTCGTTCCAGGAGCCAAGAAAGGTAAAGACGCCCAACGTCGCCAACGCCGGCTTGGAGAGGGGCAGCGCGATCTGCCAGAAGATACGGAATTCGCCGGCGGCATCCATACGCGCCGCATCAATTAAATCCTGGGGAATGGTCATGAAAAACTGGCGCATGAGAAAGATGCCGAATGCGCCCGCCAGGTTGCGCACGATCAGCCCCTCATAGGTGTTGACCCACCCCAGCCAGCGGATCATCACAAAGACGGGGATTAGGGTAATGTGAATAGGGATCATGATCGTGACCAGCAGCAGGAAGAAGAGCACCTCTCGCCCCGGAAACCGATATTTCGCAAAAGCATAGGCCGCCATCGAGTTCAGCAACAGGCTCCCCAGCGTAATACAGACCGAGGTGATCACGCTGTTAATCACATACCGCCAGAAGTGAAACGACGGCTGGAGCAGCATGTTCGGGTAGTTCTGCCAAACCCACGGATTCGGAATCCACTCAAAGGGGATTTTGAAGACCTGGGCGTCAGTCTTGAACGAGGTAATCACCATCCACAGAAACGGCAGCAACATGCTGACGCCGCCAAAGATGATCAACAGATTGGCGATCACCTGTCCAAGGCGAACCAGCCAGCGCGGGGCGCCGGTGCGGGCGCGCATCGTGGACTGTGCTACACTCATCTCCGGCTTGCTCCCTTACAATCGGTGATGGCTTAGACTCCTACAGGGGGGCAAAGCGTTGAAGTACAACTATGCACTTGAGCAACTATGCATTTCATGAAGAGGGTTGTGTTGTTGACACTCTAAAGGAAGCGACTTGGATTGTCAACCCGCGGAAAACCCCCTGCTCTGGACAATAGGCTATAGGCCTCCCAGTTTGCAGACCACTCCATCCCCCTCTACAATTCCTCCTGGCACGGGGCCATGCCCCAACTCGAGGCAAGCTGCTGGCGCAGCTTGTCTGGTCTACAGGAGAAATAACCATGCGTATTGCCATCAAAGCGCCTGCCGCCTCTGCCCCGGATGTCGCTGCCGGCCAGACCGCCGCGCTGCCTCTCGGTGGGCTTGGCTTCGACTGGGCCATGATGCTGTTGAGCAGCCTCTTTCTCGGCGGCCTCTATCTCGACGGCTGGGCGCACAACCACGACAAGGTAGACGTATCCTTCTTCACCATCTGGCACGCCTTCTTCTACTCCGGTTTCCTATTGGTCGCGCTGCTGCTGGCGGCGACGCTGCTGCTCAACCATCGCCGCGGTCGGCCTTGGCGCGCCGCCCTGCCCGGCGGCTATGAACTCTCGTTGTTGGGGGCGCTGGTCTTCGCCGCGGGCGGCGTGGGCGACCTCCTCTGGCATGAGCTATTTGGCATCGAGAAGGACTTTGATGCCCTCTATAGCCCTAGCCATCTGGCGCTGGGTCTGGGGCTAGGGCTGATCGTCAGCGGCCCCCTGCGCGCCGCCTGGCAGCGTCCAGGCCGGCGGCTCAGCTGGCGCCAAGCCGGCCCCGCGCTGCTCTCCCTTGCCGCGCTCATCTCCACCTTCACCTTCTTTGCCATGTACTCCCATCCGCTGGTCGCCAACATCGCTGCCGCCGACCATTACGAGTGGCGGCCGGATGTCGGCCAGATGGCCGGCGCAGTCAGCATCCTCCTCACCACGACGCTTTTGACCGCGCCGGCGCTCTTGGCGCTAGCGCGCTGGCAACTCCCCCCCGGCAGCCTGCTTTTGGTCTGGGGCATCAATACCGTCGCTATGGCGATCCTCAACTGGCGCCACACCTACACCTGGACATTGCTGGGGGCCATGCTGCTGGGGGTCGCGGCCGTCGAGGCGCTGCACTTGGTTCTCCGCCCCGGTCATGGCCGAACAGGCGCCCTCCACCTCTTCGGCTTTCTCGCCCCAGCCTTGCTGATGGCAAGCTACTTCCTGGCGATGCTGGCCGTCACCGGCACAGCCTGGACGGTTCACCTCTGGACCGGCCTGGTCGTCCAGGCCGGCATCGCCGGCTGGCTCCTGAGCTACCTCGTCGCTCCGCCTCCCCTCCCCGACCAGTAGGGGCGTCCCTTGTGGGCGCCCGCCTCTCGTGGGCGCCCGCGGCTAGCCCCCTCCGCGCTCGGTATACGCCAAATGGTCTAGCTGCCGTCCATCATGCGCCACTGGTGGGCGGGGCCTATACGCGCGACCCTGATGGGGGACCATTGACCCTGCTTTTGTGCATTACGTCTCAGCTCAGGAGACAAACTATGATACCGGGTTGGCGCACGCTCAAGCTGCACCCCTGCTTGATAAACTGTTCGATGAGAGCTTTGGTACGATGTACGCTGCTACTGGCGGCCATCACCTGGAATGGATGGGCGCCGGCCAGCCTTCAGGCCGCCCCCGTCGCCGTCGCGTTGGCCCAGGATCTCCCCCCCGGCGAGCATCCTGGGGAGCAAGAAACGCGCGGTATTGTCGAGCAGATGCCCGATGGGGGGCTGGTCGGCTTGTGGCAGATCGGCGGCGTCGTCTATGAGACGACAGACGCGACTCGCTTTGACCAAGACTACGGCGCGTTTGCCCGTGGCCGCTGCGTCGAAGTCCACTATACCGAAACAATCGTTGAGGACGAGGTTGAGGGCCCAGTCGAGGGCGAAACAGGGACGAACGTACAACGGCTTGTCTTGGAGCTAGCAACCGCAAGAGACTACCTCTGCCGCCAGCCCGAGCCTGGTCAGGGCAAAGACCACCCTGCCAAGCCTCACCACCCCGAAGGCAAGCTCTTTGGCGTCATCGTCTCCTTCCCGCCCGCATTGGAAGGCGAATGGGTGGTCGGCGGCATGACCTTTGACGCCGGCCCCCAGACCCAGTTCATCCAGGAGGAAGCGCCCTTTACCCCAGGCGGCATGGCGAAGGTCTTCTTCTATACCGGCGACGATGGCCGCCACTATGCGATCAAGATCATCAGCTTTGTGCCGGAGGGCGACGAGGAAAGAGAGCCGGACGAAGAGCGCCTGGCCCACGGGATCGCCTTCGGCCCCGTCGCCAGCTTCCCGGATAACTGGGTGGGCGACTGGGAGATCGGCGGGCTGGTGTACAAAGCGACCGAGGAGACCCGGTTTGTCCAGAAGTCCGGCCCCTTTACCGTGAATGGACAGGCGCGCGTCGCCTTTACCCTGGCAGACGACGGGAGCCGGATCGCCCATGAGATCAAGACCGTCGCCGGCCCGACGACCGGCCACAAGAGCCACTTCCTTTTGATTGGGTATGTCACGGCCCTGCCCGCCGGCTCCTACATTGGGCAGTGGCAGGCCGGCGGCGTGAGCTTTACGGCTGACGCGGCCACCGAGTTCAAGGAAGAGAATGGTCTGTTGGGCGCCGGCGCCTACGTCGAGGTCGAGTATACGCTGGCGGGAAACACCGTCCAGGCGCGCCAGATCAAGGCCCACGTCCCGCCGGGCGGCGGCGACCACCGCCGCACAGGTATACTGGAGTCTATCGGCCCCGGCACTGTCCAGATCGCAGCGGCAGGGGTGGCAGTGGACGAGGA
>DATLZJ010000490.1:0-2999 GCA_035574055.1 Caldilineaceae bacterium | reverse complement strand
GGTCGAGGGCAACCGGACGCTTCAACGGCGGGATGGCGACGACCAGCGTCGCCAAGACCACCACCGCCGACCAGGTGAACGCGCCCAGAGTGAAATGCGCCAGCCGCGCATAGGTCAAGGAGAGGCTCTCCCCTTGGCCTGCCGCCAGCACCAGCAGCAGGCCGGCGATGTTCTGGGCCAGAATCAAGCCAACCGCCCAGAACGCTGCCGGTCGAAAGATACGTTCATGATGGCTGCGCGTGGCCCGAATAGCCAGCACAAGGGTGAGGACGGTCGCCGTCGCGGCAATGCCCCGATGGAGGAGGGTGATGCCGGTTTCGCCGTCCAACGCGGCGCAGAGCGGCAAGGTCGTGCAGGACCACAGCCCGCCCGTGGTGCTCACCACCGTTCCAAAGATCAACGTGAGATAGACGGTCGCAACCCCGCCCAGCGCCAATGTCCGCTCGCGCCGCCAGCGCGCCTGCACGCCAATGCCGAGCCGCTGCGGGGTGGGCGCAAGACGCGCCGCCGTAAACCAACCGACTGCGCCGCCCAACAGGAGCAGAGCAATACTATTGAGAATGCCTCCCAATGCCGGCGTCCAGACAACGCCGATCAAGCTCAACAGATAGACAAAGGCAGCAAGCAAGATCAATACCCGCTGCAATGGGCGGGCATTTACCGTAAGTTGTTCCTGTGGCATTCCTCAATTCCTGTCAGTAAACGCTAGCAGCAGATAACGGCTGAACTCAAGCGCGAGCCGGCGCTTGCCGGTTTCCCTCCGGCCCACCTGTTCCAGGTGATGCGAGAGTACAGCTCTCCCCGACTACTCTTTTCCTGTCTATGCCTGCTTCCTCGCGCCGGCGACCCTTTCCCGCACCCCCGGCGCGACCTCGGCGGCAAAGATCTGCATCTGGCGAATGCGCTCCTCCTCCGGCCAGAAGATAAAGGTATCCATCCCCAGCTCGACGGCGAAGCCAGTCAGTTCCTCGATCCAGTGATCCACCGGGCCGTGCAACAGGCTGTGGGCCGGCTCTGTAGTGATCTGGCCCATCACGTTGTAGGCGCGCCGAATCTCCTGCGGCTTGCGGCCGGCTTCTTGGGCGGCCTCATTGATTCGCTGTTGCATCTCGGGGATGCGCTCAGGCGGCGCATAACTGAGGCTTGGCACCCACCCGTCGGCCAACCGCCCTGTCAGCGCCAACATGCGCGGGCCATAAGCGCCCACCCAGATCTCCACTGGATGCGCCGGTTGCGGCCCAGGCCGAGCGCCAACGACCTGATAGTGTTTGCCCTCAAATCGCACCCCGCGCGTGCCGCTCCAAAAGGCCCGGATGATCTGGATGGCCTCCTCCAGCGCCTTGACCGCCTCGCCGGGACTGCGGTTCGGCCCACCCATGGCCGCAATGCCCGGCCAGTAGGCGCCGGCGCCGATCCCAAGCTCGATTCGCCCGCCGCTCAGGAGATCGAGCGAGGCCACCGCCTTGGCCAGCATCGCCGGCGGGCGCAGCGGAAGATTAGCGACATTGGGAAAGAAGCGCACGCGCTGCGTGGCCTGGGTCAATGTGGCGATCAGCGTCCAGGTGTCCAGGAACGTCGCGTTGTAGGGATGATCCTGGATGCCGATATAGTCCAATCCGGCCTCGTCAATCACCCGCGCCAACCGAAAGGGCCAGGCCGGATCAGATGCAGTTGGATCAACATTTCCCCCAAACGCAAGGGGCCGGTGCAGATCGTAGGCGCTTGCCACGGCTCTCTCCCGATTACAAACCGTTCGTCGTAGACTCATTCTATATACTTTGCCGCAAATGCCTAGTTTGATAGCTCACAGGTACAGATAAAAACGGATAAAAACAGATAAAAGAGGTACAGAAAAAAAGATGAAGCTACGCCGGCTTCACCGCGATAGGCGCCTGGCGGCGACGGTACCGCGCCGCTCCTGAAGCAGGCGATTCGCAGGGTCAGGATATAGGCCAAGAGGCGCTTTAGGTTCTATAATCAAAGGGGAACGATCAAGGATCTGGTTTGCTTTCCAGAATACTTCTTGGGTTCTGTCTCGGATTCTGTCTTGAAATCCGGCTCAGATTTCTTCTCAGGCAAGGGAGCCGATCTGCATGGCGCAGTTGCAGGCCCATACCACGGTTGAACCTGCTGCCGAACCCATTGTCGAACCTGTTGTCGAGCCTGCGCAGGCAGCGTCCAACGGGACCTTTGCCGCGCTGCGCCAGCCGAGCTTCTCCTGGTTTCTGCTAGGCACGATCTTCTCCAATAGCGCCCAGTGGATCCAGCAGGTGACGTTGAGCTGGCTGGTCTATGAATTGACGGCCTCAGGCGCCATGCTGGGCGCCCTGAATCTGGTGCGCTCCATTGCGACCTTGGGGCTGGTGCCGCTGGCCGGCGTGGCGATTGACCGGCTGCCGCGGCGTGCGCTCCTCTATACCACTAACGGCTGGCTCTTCACCATCAGCGCGATCTTCGGGGTTGTGCTGATGGTCTTTCCTGCGGTGATCTGGCCCCTGTTTATCTTTGCCTTGTTGGGCGGCGTCGCCCAGGCAGTCAGTATGCCGCTCAACCAAACCCTCGTCTTTTCACTGGTGCCGCGGCCCCTCGCGCCCGGCGCGGTGGCGCTCGTCCAGACAGGTTGGGCAGTGATGCGCTCCATTGGCCCGGCGCTCGGCGGCTTTCTGATCCTATGGTTCGGCCCGGCAGGGAACTTCTTTGTCCAGGCGGGCGCCTATGCGCTTGTGGCCCTGACCATCCTGAAGCTCAATCTGCCGCCGGAACGGGTGAACTTGGCGAACGTCACGACGGGCCGCGACCTGAGTGAAGGGCTGCGCTACATCGCCCGCGAGCCTGCGACCCGAGCCTTCCTCTTGATGGGCTGGGTTCTGCCCCTTTTCATCATTCCCACCTTTTCGGCCCTCCCGCCCATCTATGCCAAGGATATCTTTGCCGGAGGGCCGGACACGCTGGGGATGTTGCTCTCGGCTGTCGGGATTGGGGGCATTGCCGGCGGTTTT
>DATLZJ010000489.1:0-4226 GCA_035574055.1 Caldilineaceae bacterium | reverse complement strand
GCCCGATGTGATCGCCATCATGCCCAATCAAAAGATTCACCTCATCAAGCCTCAGGCGGTCTCCTTCGACGAGCTGGCGCGCAGCGAGATGCGCCAGGGCGTCACCTGGGGATTGGACCAGTTGGGCATCCCCAAGGTCTGGGAGAAGAGCAAGGGTGCGGGCGTCAACATCGGCGTCTTGGATACCGGCGTCTTTGGCGACCATCCTGCGCTCGACAAGCGCGTCGCCGACTTTGTCATCATTGATCCCCTGGGCCGGCGCATCGCCGCGACGCCCACCTTTGATGCCGGCGCCCACGGGACCCACGTTTGTGGTACAATTGCAGGGGGGCAGACCCCGGGTCTGCCCCCCTGCAATTGACCCACGTTTGTGGTACAATTGCAGGGGGGCAGACCCCGGAAGGGGTCAATATCGGCGTAGCGCCCGAAGCCAACCTCTTGGTCGCGGGGGTGCTGGTGGGGGATGCCACCCTGCGTACCCTGTTGGAAGGGTTGGACTGGGCCATTGAGAAGGGCGCCGATATTATCAATATGTCGTTGGGCTTCAACTATTACGAGCCGATGTTCACGGAGGTCTTCGACGTGCTCATTCACCAATATGGTGTGCTGCCGGTGGTGGCGGTGGGCAACGAGAACCAGGGGAACAGTAGCTCGCCCGGCAATGCCCACAATGCGTTGGCGGTCGGCGCGCTGGAACGCATCTCACGCACCAAGGTGGATGTGGCTTTCTTCAGCAGCGGCGCCAGCCTGGTCTTTCCGGGCCAGTCGCCCAACGAGCTGGTGACCAAGCCTGATGTATCCGCGCCGGGGGTGCAGGTCTATTCGAGCATTCCCCCCACGTTGCGCGCCGACGGCGCCTATTTCTACTCTTACATGGACGGCACCTCGATGGCGGCCCCCCATGTCGCCGGGGTAGCGGCGCTGCTCATGGCCGCCCAGCCCAAGGCGCCGGTGCCGGAGATCATGCAGGTCATCAAGGAGACCGCCGGACACCCTGCCGGCCCCAAGCGCCGGCCCGACAACCGCTGGGGCTATGGCATGGTCCGACCGGAAGAGGCATTGACCGCGCTCTCCGCCTAGGGGTCAGTTAGCCTGAACAAGGGCGTTTGGTAGAGCAGGTCTTGTACCTGCCCGCATCAGGCGCCCACAAGGGGCGCCCCTACTGACCGCTAGCGGTGGGAGCCAAGGCCGGAAAGAGAGAAGTGCAATGATGACAGGGCAACCTGAACAGCGCGCCAACAGTGATGGGGGCCATGACCCCAAGATCAGCCGCGAGTTTGCGGAGCGGCTGGCGACCATGCCCCGCAACCAGCGGGTGCGCGCGATTGTGCTGCCTGCGCCCTACATGGTCTCCGCGCGCCGCTCGGCCAACGGCGCCGAGCGACCGCGCGGCGCCGAGCGCCAAGCCGTCCTCCGCGAGGCGCGGCGGCGCACGGAGGAAACGTTTGCCGAGATCGACGCGGTGCTGGCCGAGTCGGGCGGGCGGCGCATGACCGACGCCGGCAACGCCCTGGGCTTTGTCGTCGTCGAAACCACGCCCGACGGCATCGAGGCGATCTGTGACCTGGACTGGGTCGGGGCCGTCCTGGAGGATCAGCCGATCCATCCGGTTCACCGGCCCAATGATTCATCCCGGTCGGGGCCGCGCCCGGCAACATCCTGAGCGACTTTGGAGCGAGACGGAGGCAGCCGTTCACCGCGGCTGCCTCCGCTCTTCTTTTCAACCCAGCCACGACTTTTCAACCCAGCCTCTGATCCTTTGCGGTTGATTTTCTGCGATCAAACCCGCGCCCAGACTGGGTGAACATAAGCAAAACCTGCCAGCGAGGACCAATCCGATGCCAAGACCCAGTGAGACGTTCGACATTCAATTGCCCATGCCCGACAATGTTAAGCTGCCCATTACCGGCCCGGCCTTCAAGCGGCCTGATCAGGCGCTCATCGAGCAGCTTTACGAGGTCAGCAGCGCCACGGCCAGCGCCATGCTCCACAAGATGGGCATCCGCCAGACCTATATCGAGGGGCCGCTGCCCCGGATGCATGGGGCCAAGGTCGTCGGCCCGGCGGTCACGCTCCAGTTTATGCCCCAGCGCGAGGACATTGCCTCCGGTCTGGCCCAGGAGCACGCCGAGAAGGTCAGCGCGCTTTGGAGCGTCTTTGATGCGGTCGAGCCGGGCGATGTGCTGGTGATCCAAGCCTGGGGCGATCCTTACACCGGCTGCATGGGCGATATGCTGACCACCTACTTCAAGGGGCGCGGCGGCGCTGGGGTGGTGGTGGACGGCTGTGTGCGCGACTGGCCCAAGATCAGCCAGTTGGGCGTCCCCTTCTGGACGCGCGGCTTCACCCCCAACTACGCCTCCCAGTCCACCCTTTTCCCCTGGGCCTACAACGTGCCCATCGCGTGCAGCCGGGTGCTGGTCTTACCCGGCGACATCATCATCGCCGACGATGACGGCGCGGTGATGGTGCCCGCCAAGATGGCGCCCCTGGTGGCCGAGCATACCAAAGCGCATGAGGAATGGGAGGTCTTCAGCCGGATGAAGCTCTTGGAAGGCGGCTCCATCCACAAGTATTACCCGCTCAACGATGAAGGTTGGGCCGAGTACGAAGCCTGGCGGAAACAGACAGAAGCAGAGTAAACCACGAAGATTAAACCGCAAAGGGCGCAAAGAACGCAAAGGCTCAGAAAAGAGGGGAGTAGGGGCATTCTCGTGGATGCCCGCAGCTACGGTAGCCCTACTCCCCAGGAGTATCGCAGGGGTCGCCGGGGCCGGCGCTCCGCGCAGCCAGATTGGCGAGCCTATCCACCCGTTCGTTGAGCGGGTCGCCGGCATGGCCGCGTGTCCAGTGCCAGTGGACGCCGCCGGCAGGCGTGTGGCGCTCGACCGCGGCCAGCAGCCGCTGCCAGAGGTCCCGGTTCTTGACGGGCGACTTCTCATGGGTTTTCCAGCCGTTGCGCTGCCAGCCGTGGACCCAACGGGTAATGCCGTCACGCAGATAAGCGGAATCCGTGTAAAGCTCCACCCGACAAGGGCGGGTCAGCGCCTCTAGGGCAGCAATGGCGGCGTGCAACTCCATCCGGTTGTTGGTGGTCTGCCAGCAGCGCCCGGTCAGTTCCTTCTCGTGCGAGCCATACCGCAGGATGGCCGCCCAGCCGCCGGGACCGGGGTTGCCGATACAGCCGCCGTCGGTGTAGACCACGACGGCCTGGCTCTCCTGAGCCTGGCTCATTGTTGGGTGCGGACCTCGACAAAGGTTGTCTGGCCGGGGTTGACTGTAAACTCGGCGCGGATGCTCTCGCCGTTGACCGTGCCGATCAGGTAGTAGTAGCCTGCCGGCACGTCGCCCATCGCCCCATTTTCTCCCCAGGCCGGGTCGGGGCCGATGCGCTCTGCATCGAGATAGGTTTCGATCTGGCGCGCCCAAACGGCCTTTCCCCCCTCAAAGCGGGCGATGCTGACCTTGGCCCCGGCCCAGGTGCGGCCATCGGCGGTTAGAATACGCACCGCCACCGCGCCGTTGCCGGGCGCCGGCTCCATCCAGAGCCAGGGGTTCACGCTATGGTCATAGGTATTGGCGCCCAACCGCACCTCGACATGTAGATGGGGGCCGATGGCGATGCCGGTCATGCCGACCAACCCGACCACGTCCGCCGGCTTGACCCGTTGGCCCACCCCGACGCGCACCTCATTCAGGTGGCCGTAGAGCACATACACATCCAGCTCGCCCCCGGCCACCGGCAGCCGCCGATCCAAGCGGATGACGACGGCCTTGCCATAGAAGTTGGTATATGGCCCCAGCAAATCCGGATCGTCAGGTCCGGCGTGGACGACCTCCCCATCTACCCCGGCTTGGACCGGC
This sequence comes from Caldilineaceae bacterium, assembly GCA_035574055.1. GTDB lineage: Bacteria > Chloroflexota > Anaerolineae > Caldilineales > Caldilineaceae > QEUY01. The sequence continues at coordinate 362 of DATLZJ010000489.1, read as the reverse complement.
GTCCCCAACGGGTTGGAGATGTCCACCCCATGATGAGGGCGATAGCGATTGCCCGCGGTGGAGCCGAATTGGTAGTTAGGGCTGGCAAACCGGTTGGAGGCAAAGTCGGCGAAGGGGTTGCCGATCCAGAAGTGGTCATTTTGGCCGCCGGACGGCGGAATAAAGGTGGACCAAAGCCGGCCCGGCCCAATGGGCGGCGGGGTCGCAGTGGGGGAGGGCGTCGGCGGCTCAGGGGTGGGCGGTACGGGCGTGGGGGTCACCGTCGCCCGCACCCCAACGGCGGGCACGATTTCGACCCGGGGTAAGGCGAATTGGCCGGCGGTTTCGGGCACAGGCGTGCGGGTGGGCGTCGGCGTGGGCAC
>DATLZJ010000488.1:0-3931 GCA_035574055.1 Caldilineaceae bacterium | reverse complement strand
ATCGCCCCGCCGATCAGCGCCGCAGTGGGCTTCTGGGTGCAGGCGACCAGGTGGATGCCCGCCTCGCGCCCGCGCTGGGCGAGGCGGGTGAGCAGGGCCTCGACCGCCGCGCCGCCGGTCTGGATGAGGTCGGCCAGTTCGTCCACGGCCACCACCAGCAGCGGGCGGTTGTTGCCGGTGCGGTCGCGCTGCTCCATCTCCTGCACGACCCAGCGCAGCCGGGCGATGGCCTCGCCGCCATCGGCCGCCACCGGGCCGAGCACATGGGGCAGCGCAGCCAGCGGGCCAAAACCGCGCCCCTTCGGGTCAATCAGCGCCATCCGCAGCGTCTCGGCAGGATGGTAATAGGCCAGCGACGCCAGCAAGGTGCGGGCCAGCGCGGTCTTGCCGCTGCCGGTCGTGCCGGCAATGAGCACATGGACGACATCGGGCGAGGGCAACCGCAGCAGCAGCGGGATGCCGCTGCCATCTACCCCCAGCAGCGCCGTCCCTTCCGGTATCGTTTTGAGTTCCTGGCAGAGAGGCAAGAGCCGCACCGGCGTAGCTTTGCGCCGGGGAACCTCTATCTGAATGCTGCCCCCATCCCGGTAGATACGCACCTCCCGGCAGCCCAGCGCCAGGGCGATCTCCTCGGCCAGCGCCGACACCTTGCCCACCTTCACCCCCACAGGCGTTGCCAGGTGAAAACGAACCAGGCGGGGCGTAACGGCGCCTCCCTGGACCTGTCCAGGCACACGATGGCGCGCCAGGACTGCCTCGATGCGGTCTGCCTGTGCCTCCAATCCGCTGCGCCGGATCGCCATGTTGCCCCCATGTTCGGTGAGTCGCGCTGCTCGCTGCGTACAAGATCATTCTATTAGAACATTTGTTCCAATGTCAAGACGGAAACAATTCCCATTTGGCTACTCCTATTTGGCTACTCCCATTTGGTGCGCCGCCATACATACTCGATGGGGCGGAAACGCAGCCGGAACCCAAGCCGATGGTAGAGCCGTTCGCCTGCGGGCGAGGCGACCAGACAGGCATAGCGATAACCGCGCGCCCGCGCCATCTCCATCAGCCAGGCGGTGAGGGCTGCGCCATAGCCCCGCCGCCGGAAACGAGGCGGGGTCGAGATGTCATAAAGGCCGGCGATCTCCGGCGTGCAGAGCAACGTGCCCGAAGTCACTGCCTCGCCGGCCACATAGCCGAGCGCCTGGAGGCAGTCGCCCGCCGGGTTGAACCGGTCCAGCAGATAGGCGTCATGGTAGGGCCGGATAGCTTCAAAGCTCATCTCGTACCCCTCCGCCGAGACCTGATGCCAGATCGCCAGCATGGCGGCGTCGGCTACACGCCGCAGAGACAGCCCCGGCGGGGACGACGGCAGTGGAGGCGTGTCGAGCAGATCGGCGACCATCCAAGCCCCGTTGTGCTGCGCTTGCAGCCCCAGCGCGGCCAGATGCTGGGCTGCCTCCGGCGGGCCATCGCCGGGGAAGAGCAGCCAGTCCAGCCGGTCCACCTTTTGGCTGACCTGCTCCAGCACAGCGCGCAGGCGGGCGCGCATGTCGGCGCTGGGGTCGAGCCGGGTGCGCACCACATGGTTGCCCGGCGCGCCCAGGGTGCTGACAAACCAGGTAATGTCCGGCTCCTCGTGCAGCTCGACCCCAGGGAGGCGGCTGAACTTGCGAAGATAGGCGGTGAAATTGGCCTGGACGGCCAGGTCCAGCGCCAGTCTATCAGCCTCTTGTTGTTCGGACACAGGGTTCCTCCTGATTGGCTTTAGAAGGCATGTGGATGGTTCGCCGGGCCGGGGCTGCACCGCGCAGAAGCGTAGCACATTCACCGGCATTGTGGGCGCCGGGCGCTTGCGGGGGGACAAAGAGATGTCCAGACGATCTATAAACAAAGGGCCGCGCGGTGCGGCCCCTTGCTCACTATACAATTGTTGGCGACTCGCTGCTGATGGGTTGATTCAGCTTCGTTGGCGCAGCTTCACTTATTCAGCAGCAGCCGGCGCCTCGTCAAGCGCCTGAGTAGCCTGGGAAAGCGCGTCCTCCAAGGCGGTCAGGAAGAGGGTGAACTGATCGCTCGCCCGGTCCAAGTCGGAGACGGCCTGCTGCAGCGCAGCCACGTCCTCACCGCTGCGCGCCAATTCGGCCCGCAGGTTGGTCTCGACCGTCGCCAACTGGGTCTGAATGGTGCGGGCCTGCTCGGCGACCACATCCACATTGTAGCTGACGGCGCCCACGTTCTCGTCAATGCGGGCAACGCTCGCCTCCAAAATATCCAGTCGCTCGCCGCCGGTAAAGCTCAGGGTGCCGCCGTTGATGACGGCCAGGACCAGCAGCGTCAGCAACATGCCCAGCACAGCCCCACCGATCGCGGCGCCAAACATCGCCAGCGAATCGTTGCGGACCGTCGTATACTCTAGCTCTGGAGGCTCCTGGGTTCGCTCGATCGGTCTTGCCATATCCAGTGACTCGTGGTGAACGCTCATAACACTCCTTCCTCGACCAGAACCGATGATAAGGGTTGAACGAAATGGACTGCCGCCCACCCGGTTGCCGGAATTCGTGAAAATCGGATCAAACGCCGTCGCCAAAGAAGCGATTTGACCTCTGGCCCGGTGGGGCGCTCCGGCGCTTTGCCGATTTCAAGTCCAGTTGGCCCCTCTCCGGCGAGGGTGGGGACGCCCGACGGGGCGCAGTGCCTTACCATCTTACCGGCCAGCGCCGGATTCGTCAAGCTACATTTCCCTACACAATTCAGACGATCCATTGAACTGCCCATTTGGCCTGCCCATTGCGGACTTGCCTATTGCGCCGGCAATTCAATTACCTCTCCTCCTGTGCCGTGCGTACCGATCTAGCCGGCCCGGCGTCGTCATTCTTGAGCAGGCAGCACAGACCCCGGCCCCAGGTGCAGCGTCGTGCTGCACCGGCCCCTGCCGGGGCGCCATCCTGCCGGCTCAGGGAGTGCTATGCAGGAACACCGTATAGGTGAGCGGTTCTTCTATCTGCGCTACGGCGCCGACGCCGGCTGGCGTGATGTCTACGCCCACCCCCATCCCCACGCCCAGCGCCTCCACCGGTTGGCAGAGGGCGCGGTGGTGCTGGTGTTGGGCAGCCGGCGGCAAGGGCCGGTGCTTTGGTTCCAGGTGCGCGTGACCTTGATCGAGTCCCCACGCACAACGCCGCGCTGCCGGGTCTCCTTTATCGGCTATCTGAAGGCCCCGGCCCACCAGCCGGAAAGTGTGCTGGCGCCTGTGCCGGAGCTGCGCTACGCGACCGGCGAGGTACAGGGCGGCGTGCCTTCGGTGCTGGCCCAAGGCGATGTGGTCATCTTGGTAGACGGCTATCGCGGCCGCGGCGAGGGAGTCTATAATATGGTTCCTTTGTCCGAAACTGCCGCGCCCGACCAGGGTTGGATCGAGCCGTGCGATCTGGCGCAGATTGACGCCGGCCCCTTCCGCACCGCCAACAACGTGCTCTATTGGCATGTGCAAGACCTCAACGGCGCGGCGGCCGGCTGGGTGCGTGAGGCAGCGCGGGCAGGAAGCCGCTACGAGGCCAAGATCCGGCCCTACCGGCTGGCCCAGAACCGCTAGTCACTTGCCGGGCGCGTGCACGCGCCCGCGCCGCCGCCTGGCTCCGGTCGCCCGAAACTCACCCCGCGCCTTCATCGTTGTTCCAGCATGGACGCCATCAACTTGCAGACCGTCGAGTTTCTCCTGTCGGCGCCAGGACGCCAGGCGGCGGCGGCATTAGCCGCAGAAACCCTGGACGACGCCGATCTTCCTGCCCGTCTCGCGGCCCTACGCCGTCACTTTACTGGGGAGCAGGCAGGCGCGTTGCTGGCGCTGGCCCGGCTCCGCCGCCAAGCTGCTGCCAAGTTTCCGGAGGCAGACCAGCTCTTTTTCACGGCGGAGGCGCTGGAGCAGGCCACGGCGCGC
>DATLZJ010000487.1:0-3838 GCA_035574055.1 Caldilineaceae bacterium | reverse complement strand
GTCGGGGTGGAGCACCGGCGCATCAGGCTGCCGCGCTGCCACGGGGTCGGATACTACAGGCAGCGGCTCATAAGTCACCTGGATGAGCGCCAGCGCCTGGCGGGCGATCTCCTCGCTCTCGGCGACCACCAGGGCAATCGGGTCGCCCACATAGCGGGCCGGAAAGCGCCCGCCGGCAAAGACGGGCCAATCATTTTCCACCAGCCCGTGGCGTGGATCGCCGGGCACATCGGCATGGGTCAGCACCGCATGGACGCCGGGCAGGACGCGCGCCGCTTCGCTCTCGATGGCAAGAATACGGGCATGGGGATGCTCGCTGCGCAGCGTCGCGCCGTAGAGCATCCCGGGGAAGTGGTAATCGTCAGCATAGCGGGCGCGGCCCGTCACCTTGTCCACTGCGTCGGGCCGGATGAGGGGCCGGCCGATCTGGGCCAATGGCTCCATCACCGCCGGCAACTCCGGCCCAGGCAGATGGCCGGTGCGCAGCTTTTCGGCGGCGGCGCGCACGGCGCTCAGGATGGCGGTGTAGCCGGTGCAGCGGCAGTAGGTGTCCTTGAGACAATGGCGGATGGCCGCGTCGTCGGGGTCGGGGTTCTCATCCAACAGCGTCTTGGCCTGGAGGATCAGCCCCGGCGTGCAAAACCCGCACTGGGTTGCGCCGTGGACGACAAAGGCTTGCTGCAAGGGGTGCAGGTGGTCCAGCTCGTGATTTAAGCCATCGTCTCCCGCCGCTGGCGCCAGCCCATGCTGTTGCTGCCACTGGGCCGCCAGCCCCTCAATGGTCAAAACCTCGGCGCCCTGGGCCTTGAAGGCGGGATAGATACAGGAGTCCACGCTTTGGCCGTTGACCAGCACCGTGCAGGCGCCGCACTCGGCCTCATTGCAGCCGATCTTGGTGCCTGTCAGCCCCAGGTCATAGCGCAGGACTTGGGCCAGAAAGCGGCTGTGGGGCACATCCAACGTGTGGCGGGCGCCGTTCACGATGAGGGTCAGTTGAGGCATAGGTCTAGAGTTCCCTTCAGCCAATGCTCACCGGCGCAGATGGGCCGGTGGGTGATCACCTGTTGTGTGCGGAGGGGAATAATGTGTTCTATCGAGAAGCTCTGCATGGCAAAATCGGCCTGGCTAAGGCAGTACTCACAACTGTTGACACCGGGTTCGTCCTTTGCGGTTAACGCGACTCCTCGTCTCCAATGGCTCGTGCTGCCGCGCGGTGAAGCACCCGGCGCAGCAGCACAGCTACCATCTCATGGCGATATTCCCGGCTGGCGCGGTGGCGGCTGGCGCGCAGCTGCGCCTGGGCTTGGGCCGCGGCGACCGCCGCCTCGACCAGCTCATCATCAAAGGTCGCGCCGCCGGCCAGCACTGCCTCAGCTTCGCTGGCGCGGAAGGGAACAGGACCGGCAGGCCCGATGGCAATAGTCGCTTCCGTCACCCGCGTCTGCGTAGGGTCAAGCGTGACCTTGGCCGCCACCGCCAAAATGGGCAGCGCCACGCCCTGGGGCCGCATGATGCGGTCAAAGGCGCTGGCCTGCCGTGGCTGCCGCGCGCGAAAGCGGAACGCGGCCAACAACTGGTTTGGCCTCAAGGTGTTGCGCCCCGGCCCGGCAAAGAGCGAGAGCAGCGGCTGCCAGGCAGAGGCTACCGTTCCATCCTCATGCAGCGTACAGACCTGCGCCTGGGCGTCCAGCGCCAGCAGCCCAATCGTGCCGTCGGCCGCAGGCAGGGCGTGGGCCACATTACCGCCGATGGTGGCGACGTTGCGCACCTGCGGCCCGCCTACCACACGGCAGCTTTCGACCAGCGCCGTTCCATGACGACGGATCAGGGGGCTGCGCTCGATCTGGCGATGGGTCGCGGCTGCGCCCACCACGATCCAGTCCTCGGCTTGGCAAATGGCGTCCAGGCCCTCGATTCGAGTCACATCTACCAGCGCATCCACCGGCGGGTGATGGTTGTACTGCATGTCGAGCAACAGGTCGGTGCCGCCGGCAATGATCTGCGCCCTTCCCTGGTAGGCGCTCAACAGGCGCAGCGCCTCGACAATTGTGGTTGGGGTGTGGTAGCTCTGCCAAAGGCTCATGGCGCTCCTGGCCGGTAGACCTTCTAGCCCGTAGACCTTCTAGCCCGTAGACCTTCTAGCCGGTAGACTTTTTAGCCGGTAAACGAAGCAAATGCTGGCACTCATTATACCAGCAGATGTCAACAAAAGCTCCCGCAGCCGCCGCCTGCGGGGGCAGGGCTTGCCTGCTATCCGCGACCCCTACCGCGGTCTATGGCATTGCCTACGCCGGCTGCCTTATACTCGAACAGCCATGCGCAATGGGCGTAAGGTTGCCGGCCATCAGCCGGCCTGTTTGAAGGGAGACGATGGAATGGCACACCATACCACAAACGGCCACGGTCACAAGACCCTGACTGCCTGGCTTCAGGATGCATATGCCATGGAGGAGGCGTTGGTTCCCATCTTGGAGAATCACGCCAAGGATGCCAAAGGTATCCCCCAAATGCAGTCGAGGATTCAACAGCACGCCGAGGAGACCCGGCGCCACGCCGAGATGGTGAGAGGCTGCCTGGAGCAGATCGGCGAAAAACCATCGGGCGCCAAGAACCTGCTGGGCAACCTGTTCGGCGGCGCCCAGAGCATTGGCGTCGGCATGTTCAAGGACGAGCTGATCAAGAATGCACTGACGGATTTTGCCTCGGAGCACTTCGAGATCGCCTCCTACAAGGTGCTCATCGCCGCCGCCGAGCAGACCGGCCACCCGCAGATCGCGATGGTCTGCCGCCAAATCCTGCAAGACGAGGAGCGGATGGCTCAGTGGCTTGACCAGCAGATGCCCGTCACCGTCCAGAGCGCTATACAGCGGGCGATGGCGTAGCTCACAACAGCCTGACCCATCACAGCCTAGAAGGGCAAGACCTGCCATCCTGGCAACAGCGATGGCGGCGCGGGGCCTCCACCGGTAGACGGGCGGCGCAAGCCGCAGTCGCCGGCTGGAGGTCTCTGTTTGTCCACTACTCTATGGGCCGGTAGGGGCGTCGCTGCGGCTCTGGAGGGTTTCGACAGCCGCGGCGAGCAGCACATCATGCTCGGCAAAGAGCGTTTCCTCATTGACCGGCGCCCGCACGGTGGGCGCCACCCCCTTCCCCTCCAGGTGAATCTCCCCCTCCATATTGACCGCACGGCCGTTGGTGAACTGGAAAAGCTGGCCGGCGGGCATCCGCACCAGGCCGATGCTGCCGCCGACGCCCGCGGTCGGGTAGTGGCCGATGATGGCGGCGCGGTCTTGGAGCGTCATGGCGTAGGCAAAGAACTCACAAGCGCTGGCGCAGTCGGGGCCGACCACCACCGCCACCGGACCGCGATAGCGCAACTCCGGCTCCGGCAGATAGAAGCGGTCCACCTCGCGCGGGTCAACGACGAACGCGCCCAGCGCCGGGTTGTAGCGCCCGGTCCTGCCCAGCTCCAGCGGCTCGTCAAAGAAGTAGGCCGCCAGTTGGTCGGCCAGAAAGCCGCTGCCGCCCGCGTTGCGCCGGAGATCGATCACCAGGCCAGGAATGGATTCGCGGTTGAGCGTCGCCATAAGCCGCTCCCAAAGCTGGACGGTGAGCGCCTGGTTGTCCAAGAAGTCGGTAAGGCGGACATAGGCAAAGCCGCTCTCCAGCAGGCGGGTCTCGACCGGCAGCTCCAGGTCTGTAGGCGGCGGCTCCCCATAGTCAAAGCTTGTGGTCTCGGCCTCGGCGGTCAGGGTCACGGTGACTTGGCTCTCGCCGGCCCGGGGCCGGTAGGTCATCATCGCCGTCGCGCCCGGCGGGCGGCGCAGCACATAGCGGA
>DATLZJ010000486.1:0-9714 GCA_035574055.1 Caldilineaceae bacterium | reverse complement strand
CGCTATAGTTGAGCCGGCAACCGATTTGGTCTAGGAACACTCGCATCAGAAAATCAACCGCAAAGACCGCAAAAGTCCAACGACCCGCCTGCCCTCAGTCCACTTTGAGTGGACTTGCGCTTTGAGCCTGGACTTTCAGCTCAAGGCGTCCAGAGAGACCTGCGCGCTGCCAGTGGCGCCGGATACCGCAGCTACGGCTAGTCTGAGGCTCTCATCGTAGCGGCGGTATCCCTACCGCCGTGCGCCGCATGTCCTGCCAAAACCTGCGGTAAGGATACCGCAGCTACGATTGGACCGCTCTCTACGAGTCAGCAGTCAACAGCCAACAGTCTTTTCTGGCCCACCATCTTACCACAGCAAGCCCAGGAGATAGGCGTCGCGCCCATGCATAGGCGCGTTTCCTGCTTTCCTCAAGCCCTATGTTACACTTGCCGAGATGCTTCGCACGCCTTCTCTTCCCACTTCAGATGTGGGCGCGGGGCCGGCGGATAGACCGGCTGCGCGCCCGGTTGCCCGGCAGACCGGGCTGCGCCGCCATCTCGCCATCCTGGCCCTCTATACCCTGCTGGCGCTGGCGCTCTCTTGGCCCCTGCCGGCGCAGATGACCACCCATGTGCCCGGCATCGCCCAGTGGGCCTTTGACGAGTCTACCTTCCTCTGGAATGTCTGGTACTTCAAACATGCGCTGGTGGACCAGCTCGCCAGCCCGCTCCACACAGAGCTGATCTGGTACCCGCTGGGCATTGATCTCATCCTCTATACCTACAACTTCTTCCACGCCCTGCTGGCCCAACCGCCCATGTTGGCCGTCAACCTGCCCTTCGGCAGCAACCTAGCCCTGCTCCTCAGCACCATCTTGAGCGGCTATGGGGTCTTCTTGCTGGTCCGCTATCTGCTGGGCCGGCGCTGGGCCGGTGGGCAAGACCTGCATTTGGGGCGCAGATTGAGCAATGATGCCGCCCTACTCGCCGCCTTTGGCGCGGGGCTGCTCTACGCCTTCGGCTCCAACCGGGCCATCTACGCCATGCTCGGCCACTACGACATGGTGACGACCCAGTGGATCCCCTTCTACGCCCTCACCCTGTTGCGCAGCCTGGACGAAACCATCGGCCCGGCGCGCCGGCGGCAGGCCGCGCTCTGGGCAGGCGTTTTCATGGCGCTCAACGGACTGGCCGAGATGATCACCGCGCTCTTTCTGGCGATCTTCACCCTCATCGTGCTGCTCGCCGTGGCCGTGGGCCGGGCGAAGGGGGAGACGGCCGGCGCGCCGCGCCCCACCTGGCGCACAATAGCCGGCTCGCTGGCGCTGGCGGTGGGCATGGCGGTGCTGCTCTGGTCGCCTGCGCTCATCCCCATCCTGCGCCAGTTCCTAACCGATGATTTCTCGCTCCAGGGGTGGGGCGAAGCCATTCCGCTGAGTGTGGACCTGTTGGGCTTCTTCAAGCCTACGGTGCTGCACCCCATCCTGGGGCCGCTCTTTTATGAGGATGGCGTAGCCGGTCGCGTCGTCGCCGAGTTGCGCCGGGTCCAGCTCCGCGCCCTGGAGCAGGGCGTCGCCGGCTTGCGCGATGTGAACACCGTCTTCGTCGGCTGGGTCACGTTGGCGCTGGCCCTGGCCGCGCTGGTGCGCTTCCGCCGCCGGGTGCGCATCTGGGCCTGGACTGTGCTGCTCTTTGGCCTTTTCTGCCTGGGTCCCTTCCTCCAGATCAACGGGCGCTATCGCTTCGACCTGGACGGCGTGGAGGCGACCTTCCCGCTGCCCTTCGCCTTGCTCCACTACCTGCCCATCATCAAGGCCAACCGCGCGCCCAACCGCAACAGTGTGCTGCTCATGCTGGGCCTGGCGGTGCTGGTGGGCTATGGGCTGGCCTGGCTGCTGCGCCGCCGCTCCGCCGCTGACCATCGGCCTCTCTGGCAGACGCCTCAAGGCTGGCTGGCCGCGACGCTCTGCGGGCTGATCCTCTTCGAGCATCTCGCCCTGCCGCTGCCCCTCTCGGACGCGCGCGTGCCTGCGGTCTACGAGCAAATCGCCGCCGATCCGCGGCCCATCAGCGTCATGCACCTGCCGCTTGGCTGGCGCAACAGCTTTGGCGTCTTTGGGCCAGAGCAAACCCTGCTTCAATATTACCAGACGGTCCACGGCAAACCGATGCTTGGCGGCAACATCAGCCGCGCCCCCGACTTCAAGCTGGCCTACTTCCGGCGCATCCCCCTCTTCCAGGTGCTGCGCGACATTCAATTCGGGGCAGAGCCGGACCCGGCCCTGGTAGAGCAGGCCAAGGCGCAGGCCGCGGACCTCCTCTACCTCTACAATACAGGCTACGTGCTGCTCATGCCGCCCATCCCGGAACGTTACCCCTATGTAGACCATTGGCAGGCGGCATGGGCGTTTGTCAAGGAGACGCTCCCGCTGGAGCCGAAGCCTTTCTGGAGCGAGGATGGCATCGAAGCCTATCGCGTCATACAGCCTGCCGGCCGCGACGCCTTTACCCTCGATCTGGGCGAGGCCGGCGCCTATCCCTATCGCGGGGAAGGATGGGACGCCGCCGAGACCGACGCGCCCTATGGTGTATCGGCCATCTGGGCCACCGGCGAAACCAGCCGGCTCTTTCTGCCCCTGCGCCAGGTGGACCCGGCGGCGCGCTATACCATCGCCCTGCGCGCCCACCCCTTCGCCTATCCCGGCAGCCCAGGCCAGTCGGTCGCGTTGGTGATCAATGGCGAACCGTTGCCGGCCCAGCCGCTGGCCGAGGGCTGGCAGACGGTCGAGTGGCAAGCGCCGGGCCATCTGCTGCTCGATGGGCTGAACCGGCTGGAGCTACACTGGGCGCACCAGGCCGCACCGCGCGCCGTCTTGGGCGGCGACCGCTCTATCGGCAGCACAGGCGTCCAGATGCCGCTGGATGTGGACCTCAAAGCCTTTGCCGAAGGCGGCTATATTGCGCTCTATGATGAGGAGGGGAACCAGCAGGACGGATCGGCAGGCCGCCGCGGGGTTAACGTGACCCTGATTGAGCCTGACGGGACGGTGGCGGAGAAGGTAGGCTTTGATACGGCGGCCAACGATTCGGAAAGCGACGCGCTGGCCGACTACCTGGCCCAAGTCCCAGATGGGCAGATCGTGCTGGTCGCTAGTTACGGCGACGCTACGGCCCATTTGTCGCCGGAGGCTGTCGCCGGGCTGCAAGGGCTGGGCGCATCCGTCACTCTGGAGGAGCTACAGGGACAATATTTCGCCATTGCCGGCATCCAGGGCGCAAGGCCGGGCAGCGCCGCCGTCGCCATCGGTGCGCCCGAAGCCTCCTTGACCATCAGCCTCAACCGCGACCGCCGCCCCCTGGCCGCTGCTGTAGACTGGGTGGAGATCAAGAGGGAATAAACCGCAAAGGACACAAAGAGCGCAAAGATCAGAGAAGGGGAGTAGGTGCGTCCCTTGTGGATGCCCGTAGCTCAACTGGCGGCGGCAGAGTCAGCCTTGGACCAAGAGTCCAGGCTGAAAGCGCAAGTCCACCGAGGTGGACTGCTCACCGGTCAGCAGCCTTCTTCTGCTCCTTGGCGCTGAACTCTCTATAAAAACCAACTAGGCGCTCCCAGGGGAGGGCGCGGGTGCGCAGGCGCAAGAGTGTGTAGATGGCCTTATAAATTTCCCACTTGCTGATCTTGCTGGCCCCTTGGGTGCGGTTGACAAAGGTGATGGGCGCCTCGCCGATGCGAAAGCCGGCCTCCTGGCAGAGAAAGGCCATTTCGATCAGAAAGCTGTAGCCGCCGCTAAAGATCGTATGTAGCGGGATCGTCTCCAGTACCACACGGCGGTAACAGCGGAAACCCGACGTGCAGTCGCGCGTGGCGACGCCCAAAAAGAGATGGGCCAGGCGATTGGCAACCCAACTGATCAGCTTGCGGAAGGGCGGCCAGCCCACCACACTGCCCCCCGGCACATAGCGGCTGCCCACCACCATGTCATAGCCGTCCTCAGCCTTGTCCAGTAGGGCCGGAACGCTGGCCGGGCTATGGCTAAAATCGGCGTCCATGGTGCAGAGGTATTGGTAGTCGCGGGCTAGCCCATAGGCAAATCCCGTCTTATAGGCCGTACCCAGCCCCAGCTTGCCGCTGCGGTGGATCACGCGGACGCCAGGGTCGGCGGCGGCCAACGTATCGGCCAGCGCGCCGGTGCCATCGGGCGAATTGTCGTCTACAATCAGCACCTGGAGATCGCCAGGCAGCGTGCGCAACTCGTGGACCAGTTGAGAGAGATTTTCACATTCGTTATAGGTCGGCACGATCATCAACGCCGACCCGGACCAAGCCCTATCCATGCCCTCCATCCACCACCCGACAAGACAAGCCCGGCGCGCCAACGCGCCGGGTGGAACTGTGTGGGTTGAGCCAGTAGATTATGAGAGAAATGAGCAATCCGGTCAAATCGCCTGCCCCTGACAGCACGCGCAACGCCCACCGGCTCGACCGCGCCGACCGCCGGCTTGCCACGATCCTGGCAGCCGCAGCCCTGGCTCTCTACCTCCGCACCCTGGCGCCCGATGTGCTGCCCGGCGACCCCGGCGAGTTCCAGGCTGCCGCCTGGCGGCTGGGGCTGGCTCACCCCACCGGCTACCCCCTCTATCTGCTGCTGGGCAGCGCCGTCCAACATCTCCTGGCCTGGGTGGGCATTCGCCCTGCGGCTGCGCTCAACGGTCTATCGGCGCTGTTGGGCGCGCTGGCGGTGGCGCTGCTCTATTTGCTGGTCCTGCGCTGGACGGTCGGGCCTGTGCTTGTGCGCCGCTTGGCCGGCGTCTATAGCGCCGTGCTGCTGGCCGTCAACCTCACCTTTTGGTCCCAGGCGCTCATTGCCGAAGTCTATACCCTCCATACCCTGCTGATGTTAGCCCTGCTGTTGGCGGCGCAGCAGGTCATTCCCGCAAGGCCGGGGGCGCCATCGCCTGCTGTGACTGGCCGCGGCCTGATCCTCCTGGCTGGGCTGGCCGGGCTGTCGCTCACCCACCATGGCATGAGCCTGCTGCTCTTTCCACCCCTGGCCCTCTACCTGGCGCTGGCGGGGCGGGGATGGCGCGCCCTGCCAGCGCACACCTGGCCGGCGGTCGCCGCAGCCTTCCTCCTGCCCCTGCTGCTCTACCTCTACATTCCCTTACGCAGCGGGCCGGATGCCTCACCCTGGTATCATCAACGCTTGGGCGATGGCGTGTTGCAGCTCTACACCAATGATTGGGCTTCCTTTGTGGCCTTTATGACAGGCCGCTCCATCGGCGCGGGCTTTCGCGATCTCACGGACGCGCTGGCCCAGCTCCCCCAAGCCGCCTTTCTCTGGCGCTACCACTTCGGTTGGGCCGGGCTGCTGATGATGGGGCTGGGCCTCTTCTGGCTGGCGCGCTGGCAAGCCTGGCCCATTCTGGCGCTGACCGGCGCGTACCTGCTGCTGCAACAGCTCTTTGTCCTCTTTTATGACATCGGCGATATCCTAGTCTATTATATCCCCCTCTATCTGGTAGGCGCGGTCTGGGCGGGCTTTGGGCTGTTGGGGCTGGCAAGCGCGCGATGGCGCAGACCGGCGAGCGACGACGGCTCAGATGGCCTAGAGGTCGCCCCTGCTGCTCTCCTGCCCGCGCCCCTGGCCGGGCTGATCGCCGGGGCGCTCCTGCTCTGGACGCTGCGCGATGTGGCGGCTACCGCCGAGCGCATTGACCAGTCCGAAAGCTACACGGCCCGCACCCAATGGGAGACCATTTTGGCCGCACAGCCGCCCGCCGGTGCAATCCTTGTCAGCAACGACCGCAATGAGATCGTCCCCCTCTTCTACTTACAGGCGGTGGAAGGCCGCGGCCAGGGTTTGACCGGCCTCTTCCCCCAAATCGCGCCCAACGTGCGCTTCGCCGACATCGGCGCAACCCTCGACACTGCGCTGGCCGCCGGCGGCCAGCAGCCGGTCTACCTGATCAAGCCCATGCCGGGGCTGGAGGTCAAATTTGCGCTGGCGCCGGCTACGCCGCCCCTGGTGCGGGTGGACGGTCCCGCCCACGTGCTCCAGAGCGGGCCGCCCGCCTATCCGCTCGACCACGCGCTCGGCCCCCTGCGGCTGGTGGGGATAGACCTGGAGTTGGCGCCGGGCCAGGCGACCGTCCGCCCGCACTGGCTGGTGGAAACGCCCCTGGACGGCGACTATACAGCCACCGTGCAACTGCTCGACGCCGCCGGCAACAGGCTGGCCCAGGATGACCACCCGGCCGGCGGCGTTTATTACCCCACCTCCCTCTGGAAACCGGGCGAGCATCTGGTGGAAACCCACCGGCTGGCCCTCTCCGGCCCGCCGCCGGCCGGGGCGACGCTACTGCTTGGCATGTATCGCGAGCCGGCCCTGTCCCCCCTGGCGCCGCCTATCCAGGTTCCGCTGCCGCCGTAGCCGCGCCCGCCCCTGGATGACAGCCGGAGCCGCAAGCGCACCGCCAGGCGAGCATAGGCGGCTCCTTTTGAGAGAACTCTATCTGTGCTACAATCGTTCTATCAGCGGGCAGACCGGAGGCAGCCTCCCCCGATATCTGAAGTATTCCTGCAACGGCGCAGAACGGCCTTGAGACAACCTTTTCATCAGCCGCTACCTGGCGGCGCGTAGCGTTGGGTGATTTCTGCGGTGAGACCTGCTTAGGGGGATTTACTCTGTAGACGGCGTCGGTCATTCCCTTCGAGTGGCAGTGCTGGTTTCTGCATCAAGGAGAGAACCATGAACCGAAGACCCGTGATCAGCCTGTTGTGTGGACTCGTTCTCTTGCTCTCATCGGCGCCGGTCGTGCTGGCCCAAGGGGAGCCGACCTCCGGCGGAACGGCGATTCTGGAAAATGGCGATGCCCTCGTGATGGCGAGCGCCCGCGTTCAGGCCGCGGCTCCGCGCCAACAAGAGGGGCAGGCGAATCTGTTCGACATCGCTGCCGCCACCGACGACTTCAGCACCCTGGCCGCCGCCCTCCAGGCAGCCGGATTGGCCGAGACGCTGCGGGAGGCAGGCCCCTATACCCTCTTTGCGCCGACCAATCAGGCGTTTGAGGCGCTGCCGGAGGGTATGTTGGAGGGGTTACTGGCCGACCCCGCGGGTGAGCTTGCCCAAATCTTGCTCTATCATGTCGTACCCGGTCGTTATTCGGCGGCCGACATCGTCACCGGCCAGGAGGCAGGAACACTCCAAGGGGAGGTCGTGACCTTTGACGTGGCCGCCGACGGCAGACCGATGGTCAACGGCGCGACCATCATCGTCGCCGATCATGAGGCCGCCAACGGCGTGCTCCATGTCATTGACCGGGTTCTCCTGCCGGAAGGGGCGCTCCAGCCTGCACCGGGCGCGATGGCGCTGGCCGCAGGGGTCGAGCTACAGCAAGCCACCCCGGCCCCACAAGAAGAGCCTGCCGAGCCACAGGCCACGCCCGCCCCTGCCGAGGAGCAGCCCGCCGCCCCGCAGGCGACCCCTCCTCCCGCCCAGGAGGAAGCAGCAGAGCCAACGCCTACTGCTGCGCCCGCAGAGCCGGCCGCCCAGCCAACCGCGACGCCGACGGCCACCGCCGCCGCACCCTCGACTATGCCGACCACCGGCGTCCAGACCACCGGCGGGGGCGCGACGCTCATGGTGGTGTTGGTAGTGCTGGCCGCGCTGGCCGGCGGAACGGTCCTGCACCGGCGTCGCAGCTAGACGCAGCCGGCCTTTACTGTCGCCTCCCACGGCGACCTGCTGCCGTTGGTGAAGGCAGCGGCGGCAGCGGCGACGGCTCGTTCGCTGCCGCCGCTGCCCTGGCCTAACCTGCCTTTCGTCTTTACCATGCGCTGCATCTTTACCATGCGCTGCATCACTGGAACGAGCCATCACTAGACCAAATTACAAGGGAAGGGCCTATGCTCAAGCGAAAATCTTGGATACTCCTAAGTGTCTTGCTGGTCTTAGCGCTCTTGTTGAGCGCCTGCCCTGCGGCGCCCGCGCCCACAGGCGCCGGCGCGCCCCCGGCGGGCGAGGCCGCAACGCCGGCTGAGGGCGCTCCTGCGGAGGAAGCGCCCGCCGCAGAGGCCCCGGCTGCGGGCGCGGGCGCGATTCAGATTCCGGAGATTGAAGAGGGCAAATTCAACGTCGCCTTTGTCTATGTCGGCCCCATCGGCGACGGCGGTTGGTCCTACGCCCACAACGAGGGACGCCTCTATGTGGAAGAGCAGTTGGGAGACGCCGTCCACACCGCCTATCTGGAGAGCGTTCCCGAAGGCACTGATGCCGAGCGTGTGATCCGCAACCTGGCGCGCGCCGGTTTCAACGCCATCTTCACGACCTCCTTCGGCTTCATGGACCCGACCGCCACGGTAGCCGAGGAATTCCCCGATGTCTATTTCATCCACGTCTCAGGCTATAAGAAGAATGAGACCAACTTTGCCAATCTTTTCGGCGCGATGGAGAGCATGAAGTACCTAGCCGGTATGATCGCCGGGGCGCGCGCCCAAGCCGATGGCAGCAACCGCGTCGGCTATATTGCGCCCTTCCCCATCCCCGAAGTCATCCGCCTTGGCAACGCCGCAGCGCTGGGGATGCGCGAGGTCTGTCCAGAGTGCCAGATGGACATTCGCTGGATCTTCACCTGGTTTGACCCGAACCTGGAGCGCCAGGCGGCCGAGTCGCTCTTGGAGTCGGGGGCCAGCGTCGTCATCACCGGCGCCGACACCACCGGCCCGATCCAGGTCGCCGGAGAGCAGGGCAAGTGGGGCATCGGCTACGACAGCCGCAACGCCTGTGAGGTGGACCCCGAACACTGCCTGACGGTACCCTATTGGAATTGGGGGCCGCAGTATGTCGAGTTGATCCAGCAGATGATAGACGGCGCCTTCGTCCCGGCTGACATCTACTTCGACGTGGACAGCGGCGGCCTGGGGCTGTTGGGCTTTATGGAGGGCCAGGAGCCGGCCCCCGGTGTGCCCGAAGAGGTGATCCCCCAGGTACGCGAGGTGCTCGACCAAATGCTGGCCGGCGAGATCACCCGCTTTGACATCTTCACCGGCCCCATCAACAACAACCAGGGCGAGGAGGTTGTCCCTGCCGGCGTCTCGCTGACCCAATCGGACCTGGAAGGGATTGATGAGACCATCGCCGCGCAGACGGGGCGCGAAGCCTGCACCATCTGCATGAGCTGGCTGGCCGAAGGCTTTGTCCCCGAGGCGGAGATTCCGCAGTAGCCCCGTGCTACTCCGCAAGGAGTGCGCTCGAACAGCACAAGGAATGTCGTAAAGACCAGGGGCCGGTGACAACGCACCGGCCCCGGTTTATGGCAGGGGCAAATCCCGCGCCGCCAGATCGGCCAGCGTCTCACGCCGCTGCACAAGATACGCCATCCCCTTGTCCAGCCAGACCACCGCAGGCCGCCGCGCGCCGTTGTAGTTGCTGCCCATGCTCAGATGATAGGCCCCGCTGGCGGGTACAGCCACCAGCTCTCCCGCGGCCACATCCGGCAGCGCCAGCGCCTCAATCAGCACATCGCCGCTTTCACAATAGGGACCGGCCAGCCATGCCGGGCCGGTCGCTGCCCGCCCCGGCTCCGCCACCGGCAGTGCGCTGTAACGCGCCCCATAGAGCGCCGGCCGTGGATTGTCGGCCATGCCGCCGTCAATGAGCAGCCACCGGCGGTGAGCCGTCTTCTTGACCGCGCCCACCCGATAGAGCGCCACGCCCGCGCGCGCCGCCAGGCT
>DATLZJ010000485.1:0-2209 GCA_035574055.1 Caldilineaceae bacterium | reverse complement strand
GACCAGACCGCGGCGCTGTGGACCGCCATCCAGCCCCAGCTTCAGGCCCTGCGCGGCTGGCTTGCAACCCATCTGCCCGCCGCGCTCGCCGGCTTGCAGTCGGTCTGGTCTACCGTCTGGTCGGCCCTGCCCGGCGTGGCGCAGACGGCGCAGAGCGGCGTGCAGAGCGCCTGGGCCGCCCTTATGCAGTTACTGGAGCCAGCCCTGAAGCGCCTGCGCGCTAGCTTCAGCAACCTTCAGGCCGGCGTGGGCCAGCTTGGGCCGCAGTTTCAGGGGCTGCTGGCTGCCGTACAGAACGTCTGGACGGCGCTTCAGCCGATCCTGACCCTGCTGGGCCAACTCATCAGCGCGGTCATCGGCGGCGTAGCCGTGGTCGCCGTCAACCTGCTGGCCGCCACCTTCAACCATCTGGCGGGCATCGCCAGTACGGTCATTGACCAACTCACCTTGTTGCTGAACACCCTGGCGACCGTGATCACGGAGGTGGTCAATCTGGTCACGGCGCTCTTGCAGGGCGATTGGAGCGCGGCCTGGCAGTCGGCCCAGAACATCGCCTTCGCCTTTGCCCAGGCCGTCACCGGCTCGGTGCGCAACTTGTGGCGGGTGGTGCGCAGCGTCTTCAGCCTCATCTTCGAGACCATCCTCAACACCCTCGAAGACCTGGGGCTAGACGCAGATGCGGCGCTGGCGACCCTTCAGACTACCTTCGACACGGCTTGGAGCGCCATTCAGACGGCTGTCACGACCGCCATTGACACGATTCTCGGCGTCTTCGAGACGATGGAGCAATGGCTGACCTCGACGCTCCAGAGCGCGGTCAACGGCTTTAGAACCTTTTTGCAGGGCGTCACGCTGCCCAACCCCTTTGCGGCATTGGAGAGCGCCATCGCTGCCATTCAGACGGCCCTCGATACCGTGCGCCAGAAGATTGAAGACTTCAAGAACTGGATCGGCGGCATCTCGATCCCAAACCCCTTTGGCGGCTTGAATTTGCCCGGCATCCCCGGCTTTGCGGCGGGCACGGCCTTTGCGCCGGGGGGCCTGGCGCTGGTGGGCGAGCGGGGGCCGGAGCTGATTGAACTGCCCAGGGGGGCGCGCGTCTACGACGCCGCCGAGACGCGGCAGATGATGGGCGAGGGGCTGCGAATGGAAAACCACTACCACCTCTACAACGACCTGGACGTAGAGAGCGTGGCGCGGCGTGTGGCCCAGTTGATGCAGTGGAGGGGGCGCTAAATGTTGCTACGGCTGAGAAAGGGAAGCACCCTCATCACCCTGAGCGGCGACGGCGCGACCATCGCCGGCTGCACCTACACGCCGCGCACGCCCGATCTCTCTGAGCAGGAAGCGACCGCTCTCCTTCGCAGCGGCGGCGAGGTGACGGCGTTGGCGCGGCGCAATGTCACCGAATCGGCCTCGGTCATTCTTGTCGGCTCGACCGCGACTATGCTGGCCCAGGCGCGGGCGCTGGAGGCCCTCTTTGCGGTCGAAGAGGCCGAGCGCCGTATCGCCGCCGACAAGCTCTATGTGGAGTTTCGGGCGGAAGCCAGCGGCGACATTTACCGTTCGGAGATTCTGGCCGGCCGCGTCGAATGGCCTAACCAGCCCCTGTCGCCGCGCCTGGCAGGCGGCGCGGTGGAGCTAGTGGTCATCTGGAAGCGCCGCTACTTCTGGGAGGATACGGCGTTGCGCACGCTGCCGCTCTCCAACGGCAACGGCACGAACGTCGCCACAGGGCTGACGGTCTACAACCACAACGACGCGGATGTGGGCCATGACAACTTTGTGGACATTGCCGCAGGCAGCGTGGCCGGCGTCCTGCCCACGCCGGCGCGCATTCTGATGCGCAACACCACAGGGGTCAGCTACTCCCCCACCGACATCTACATCGGCCACAACGTCCAGTCCGCGCCCAACAGCTTCAACCCCGTCTTGGAGGCGGAGAACAGCGGGGCTGGAGGCGCAAATGTGGCGTTTGGCGAGGCGAGCAACGGCTTCTATCGCGCCGTCTCCTGGGCCGGCAGCGCCGCGGTGTGGGCCTACTGGTGGACGCTGAGCGCGGCCCAGCTTGCCCAGGCCGCCGGCAACTACTTCCGGGTGCTGGCGCGCTTTGCCAGCGGCCCGATCTTCAATCTCTCGGCGCGGCTGTCGCTGCGTTATCCGCCCGATAGCCCGCTGACCGCGCTTTACGAGGGCGACGAGGTGCGCT
>DATLZJ010000484.1:0-7378 GCA_035574055.1 Caldilineaceae bacterium | reverse complement strand
CTTGCCCTGTCTCCCGCCAATCCCTTCGATTGACAGCAAATAAACATGGAGCCTTTGCGCGCTTTGCGATACAATATGGGCACACATCGTTGCCGAACCAAGCCGTCTCGCCCGGCTGACGCCCTCGCGCGGGACAGCGCCGGCCTGTACTCGCTCCAGGTTGCACGTAGATGGCGCGCCGAGCCTGAAAACAGATCACCATCAGCTCAAACATTCAAGCTCAAACATTCAAGCTCAAATAGGAGATCAAATAGAGTAGGTTCCTCTCATGGTAGCCATCATTGCCCCAAAGAGCCAAATTAGATCGGGAACTCGGTGGACTTTTCAGCAGTCCTACGCGATAATACGGTGTAACTCTGACCGTAGGATGAGTGAGGAATGTTGATATGAGTAAAATCGAGCGCTACCCGAGCTATGCAGCTTGTGTTGCCAATGCCCTGAGTAGCTCGGAGCAGCCGTTAAGTGTGGAGGTGCTGCTTTCCAAGGTTGCCAGCCAGCGGCCCTTGGGCAAAGGCGCGCGCAGCGCAGTCTACCGCGCCATCAATAAGCTCTTTCAGGCAGTACCGGTAGCGCCGGGGCGCTATGGCTGGCTGTCCCACCTTCTGGCCGGGACGGTCTACCGCCACCCGCTGACCAGCGAGGAGGTGCGCCGCGGCTTTCTCCTGCTCGACGAGCTGGAGCATATCGTCTTCTTTCCCCAATTCTTCCAGGCCAACCGGCCGGACGACCGGGTGTTATCGGTTGAGCTGTTCGGTGGGCCGACGCTGCGGGCCGAGGCTGCCATCGAGCGCAAGACCTGGTCCCTGCGCCTTGGGCCGGAGTTCACGGCCTGGGTGGATGAACTAGGGGGCCAAAACCGAGATGATCTGTTGATCTTTGCCACCAACCCCGCCGCAGGTGAATATCAATTGCGGCTGAACTTGCGCGAGATGCGCGACGAGCGCGCCATCCGCAACCGCAATATCCAACTGGCCCTCTTGGCCGAAGAGCTAGTCGCCGAGGATCGCCGAACGCGCCCGGCTATGCCGGCCTGGGAGCTGGCAGCCCGCCTGATCGGGCGCGGCTTTTACAGCAGCCAACCACCTGCCGACGACCTGCACTATGTGCTGCATGAGTTCAGCATGTTACGCTTCCGCGAGGGGCTTGGCTATCAACTAGAAAGCGATGAGCGAGACGCTGTCTTGCGCCAAGAGCAGATGAGCATGGCCCTCATGGCCCAGCAAGCGGATGAGGAGGACGATGAATTCTCCGGCGCCGCGTGGGCCGGCGAGGACGAACCAGAGGACATCAGCATGGTGACATCTGACGAGGGGTGCGCAACCTACCAGGCTTATCTGGAGGCGTTCTTCGCCGTCGAGCCGCATGGGGAGCCGCTCGCCCATGAGGACTTCCATCTGTTGGAGGCCGAGCTGGAAATGCTGGTGCGGCTGGAACAGGAGTTTGGCCGGCTGCTGCGCGACCAAGCAGAGCGCAAAGAGACGTTGGCAATAACGCTCTTCATTGACCCCAACGAATTTTTGGAAAATGGATGGGATATGCCGGAGGACCCGGACGCCGATGGGCCGCCCTTCTGGGCGAACTGATCGGGAACGCTGACTATCGCGCGTTGGTACGCTATGCAAGCAACGACCGCCGGCCCAGGCCAGCGGTCGTTTTATAGCCGGCCCCGGACGCGGCAGCGTTCCCCCAAAGAGAATTATGACCAAACCTGTCAATTGTCGCTTCTTTTATGGAGATTACTTCCGAGGCAAGAATAAAGAAGAGTGCCGCCTGATCAGCGCCAACCCGGCCAATAGCCGGCCCTGGCGACGGAAACTTTGTGATTCTTGCCCTGTACCCGGCTTGCTGATTGACAGCAATAGCCAAGACCTACTGCTAGAGGCAGAGGTGAAGCGCAAGTTCCTGCGCGATGGCGTCGAAGTCACCTTTGCCATCTGCGCCAAACATATGATTGAGCTGTCCGACCCGCGCCACTGTCCCCAATGCGCGGCCGAGCAGGCCGCGTGACAGCCGCCTTAGCCCCCGCTCACGACTGCCGCGGCTCCTTGTATGGCGGCGAAAATTGCGCCACGGCTGGCGCCGGCGCCTGGACTGCAAGCCGCGGCCGGAACCGGCTCAACCAGGCGCTCCAGCCTTCCTTCGTCTCCACGGTCTTGCCGGTGTGCTCCAACTGGGCAACCGTCTGGGCATAGCCCGCCTCAAACATCTCCTCTTCGCGGTCGAAATCGGTGGGCGGCGGCGGATTCTCCATGCCCAAGCCAATGTAGTGCAGCCGCACCTGGCGATGCTGGCGCGCCAGGGCGACATCATACTGAGCCTGGAGGCGCACGGTCGTCATAATGCTATGGCGCAGGAGCGCCGGGATGCCGCGCAAGGTCATGGCCTCACGGGCGGGCGCCGTGCCGATCAGGTCCAGCGCATAGATTTCCGTCGCCCCGCGCGCCAGCGCCACGCGCAGCGGCAGCGGCGTCACCGTCCCGCCATCTACGTACCGTTCGCCGTTCACCTCCCAAGGGGGATGCATCGGGGCCAGGGCCGTGCTGGCCATCAGCGCATCCAGCACCCGATCATGAGGGTCATCGCCAAAGACATGGAGCTGGCCGGTGCGCAGCGATGTCGCCGTCACAAAGAGGCGCGCCCCGCGCAGGTGGGCAAATTCGGTTGCCGGAGTCACGCCATTGCGCTGTAGAAAGGCGTAGAGCGCGCGGTTGTCATAGAGACTGTCTCGCCCCAATAGGAGCCGCCACAGCGCGCCCCAGTAACTACCAGGGTAGACATCGGCCTGCGTCACCATCCGCCACAGGTCGGCCAGTCGCTCGACCCTTGCCAGAGACACCTCCTGCGCCAGGAAAGCCGCATTCAGCGCCCCTGCCGAGCAGCCTACCACCATCTTGGGCATAATGCCGCGCTCCAGCAGCGCGCGCAACGCCCCCACTTGCAGCGGCCCAAAGTTGCCGCCGCCGCTCAATACGAATGCTCGCATACCGTTGCCCGATCTCTCTACCGAATCCGCTGCGCCGTTTTTTCTGCTACCCTCAGCGCCACAGCGGTTGCCAACTTCTCTGCGGCGCCAATCGGCGTCTGCACTATGCCATAGCCGGGACAAGGATGTCTGTATGCAACTTTGCCAATGACGACGACGGGCGAAGCGCAGACGCCTTTCCCTCTGGGTCTGGCGCAGTGCGCCTGGCGGATGGTTTGGCAATCGTCTGGAGCTATGCTACACTGGATTCGGTCAAACCAGACTGCCTCCACCGGCCATGCACAACCGGCCAGGCATCATTGTCATGCAATGCTACATGCACCACTACGATGCATGATGGATGTTTTGGTCTTGATCTGGGATGGAGGCGTAATCTATTTATCCGGGGAGCTTGGGGGAGCCAGGCTGAGAGGGCGGTCCATCTGCCGCCGACCCGCAACCTGATCTGGGTAATGCCAGCGTAGGGAGCAGGTGAACAACCTGTAGGCGATGACCTTCGCAATGGCCTTGCCCAATCGGGCAAGGTTTTTTTGATCGAGGAGGCAACCATGTACAGACAGTGGATTTGGTGGCCGGTTGTCTTGGCGGCGCTCCTATTGGTCGCGTGCCAGCCTGTCCGGCCAGAGGCAGCGCCCGCCGCCGGCGCGCCCGCAACTATCGTCCTTGCCAGCCATGATTCCTTTAACGCCAGCGAGGAAGTCATCGCCGCCTTTGAGGAAGCGCACAACGCCACGCTCCAGGTTCTCGCCCTGGGCGATGCGGGAGAGGCGCTCAACAAGATCATCTTGAGCCGGGACGCGCCCCTGGCCGATGTCTTCTTCGGCGTGGATAATACCTTCCTCAGCCGTGCATTGGACGCCGACATTTTCATGCCCTACGAGTCGCCCCTGCTGGCGCAGATTCCCGATGAGCTGGAGCTGGACGAGCAACACCGGCTGTTGCCGGTGGACTACGGCTTTGTCAACCTGAACGCCGACAGCGAGTGGTTTGAGGCGCAAGGGCTGCCGCTGCCCGAAACGCTGGAAGACTTGCTCAAACCCGAATACCGCGGGCTGCTGGTTGCGCCCAACCCGGCCTCCTCATCGCCGGGGCTGGCCTTTCTGCTCACCACCATCGCCTATTTCGGCGAGGATGGCTACCTGGACTTCTGGGAAGGGCTGCGGGCCAACGACGTGCTGATCACCGACGGGTGGAGCGAGGCCTACTTTGAGCATTTCACCGTCGGCTCCGGCGGCGCCGGCGACAGGCCCCTGGTCGTCTCCTACTCGACCAGCCCGCCCGCCGACGTGGTCTACGCAACCGATGGACGCACCGAGCCGGCCAGCGTCAATATCTCACCCGAAGGGGGCGCCTTCCGCCAAATCGAGTTTGTCGGGATTCTGCGCAGCACCCAACAGCCGGAGCTGGCCCAGGCGCTGGTGGATTTCCTGTTAGATGTGCCCTTCCAAGAGGACATTCCGCTCCAGATGTTTGTCTATCCGGCCAACGAGAACGCGCAACTGCCCGACCTCTTTGTCCAATATGCGCAGATACCCTCGTCGCCCGCCCAGATTGACCCGGCGGCCATCGAGGCCAATCGCGAGCAATGGATTGAAGCATGGACCAATGTGATGCTGCGCTAACACTACACAGGCAAAGCGCGGATTGAGGAGGGCCGGAGCCTTGCGCGGCGCCTTGCGCTCGCTTGCCCTTGGCGGCATGTATGCGCTGCCGCTGCTTTTCCTGGCGGTCTTCTTTTTCTATCCGCTGATCCGCATCCTGCGCGTGAGCTTTGCCGGGCCGGAGGGCTGGGCCGCGCTCCAGGTCTTGGCCGAGCCGTTTGTCTGGCAGGTGCTTTGGTTCACCACCTGGCAAGCGGCGGTCTCCACGCTGTTCACCCTGGCGGGAGGGCTGCCGCTTGCCTTTCTCTTTGCGCGCTATCGCTTCCCTGGCAAGCGCGTCCTCCAGGCGCTGACCGCCATCCCCTTCGTCCTGCCGACCGTGGTTGTCGCCACAGCCTTTACCGCCTTGCTGGGCAACAACGGGACCATCAACCAATTTCTCCAGGCGCTCTTCGGCCTGGCCCAACCACCCCTCCGCCTCGAACAGAGCATCTGGATGATCCTGCTGGCCCACGCCTTTTACAATGTCAGCGTGATCATCCGCACCGTCGGCGGCTTTTGGGCCAATCTCAACCCGCGGCTGGAGGAAGCCGCCGCCGTCTTGGGGGCCGACCGGGGGCGGCGCTTTCGTCATGTCACGTTGCCGCTGCTCATGCCCAGCATCCTGGCCGCCTCGCTCCTGGTCTTTCTCTTCTGCTTCACCAGCTTCGGCGTCGTCCTCATCCTGGGCGGGCTGCGCTTTGCAACCCTGGAGGTCGAGATCTACCGCCAAGCCGTCAGCCTCTTCGACCTGCCCACCGCGGCGGTGCTGGCGCTGCTGCAAATGGTCTTTACCTTCGCCATGATGGCGGTCTACACCCGCCTCCAGGCAATGACGAGCTTGCCGCTGGAACTGAGACCACAGGCCAGCACCGAACGCACCCCCGGCACGGCGCTGGGCAAGGCGGCGCTGTGGCTGGCCGTGGTGGTGTTGATCGCTGTGCTGCTGGCGCCCTTATTCGCGCTGGTCTGGCGCTCGTTCACCCTGGGCGGCGAAGGCCCAACGCTCCGCTATTATGTCGAGTTATCGGCCAACCGCCGCCAGAGCGCCTTCTTTGTGCCGCCGCTGGTCGCGGTGCGAAACTCCTTCGTCTTTGCCGTCGCCACGGTGTTCCTCAGCCTCCTGCTGGGCATCCTCTCCGCCTATCTTCTGGCGCGCCCGCGCAGCCGCCTCACCGCCGTGCTCGACCCGCTCTTTCTCCTGCCCTTGGGCACGTCTGCCGTTACCCTCGGCTTCGGGTATATTATCTCCATGGGGGCGCTGCGGACATCGGTGTTGCTGACGCCGATTGCCCACACCTTGATCGCAGCGCCCTTTGTAGTCCGCACTTTTCTGCCTGCCCTGCGCTCGGTGGACCCACAACTGCGCCAGGCGGCGGCAGTCCTAGGCGCATCGCCGCGCCGGGTCTGGTGGGAAGTGGATGTGCCCTTGCTGGCGCGGGCGGCGCTGGTCGCAGCTGCCTTTGCCTTTACCATCAGCCTGGGCGAGTTCGGCGCGACCCTGCTCATCAGCCGGCCCGACGTACCCACCATGCCCATTGTGATCTACCGAGCGCTGGGCCAGCCGGGCCTGCTCAACTATGGACAGGCGCTTGCCATGAGCACCATTCTGATGGCGACCTGCGCCGCCGGTCTGGTTGCCATCGAACGCGTGCGTATCCAGAACATTGGGGAGTTCTAAACGATCAGCGATGGCCGAGGCCCAGGCGCAACTCCAGGTCGTTGATGTCCATAAGCGCTACAATGGCGCCCACGCGCTGCGCGGCGTAGACCTGGCGGTCGCGAGCGGCGAGATCGTCTGCCTGCTCGGGCCAAGCGGCTGCGGCAAGACCACGCTGCTGCGCATTGTCGCCGGGCTGGAGCAGCCGGACCAGGGCCATGTCTACTTTGCAGGCCGCGATCTGGCGACTGTGCCGGTGCATCGCCGCGGTTTCGGCCTCATGTTCCAGGACTTCGCCCTCTTTCCCCATCTGACGGTAGCCGAGAATGTCGCCTTTGGGCTGCGCATGGCGGGCTGGCCGCCGCGTCAGACAGCGGCGCGGGTGGAAGAGATGCTGGCGCTGGTCAACTTGGCAGGTTATGGCAAGCGCACGGTGTTCGAGATCAGCGGTGGTGAGCGGCAGCGTGTGGCGTTGGCGCGCAGCCTGGCCCCGCGGCCGGCGCTGCTTATGTTGGATGAGCCATTGGGCAGCCTAGACCGGGCGCTGCGCGAAGAGTTGGTGGAGGAGCTGCGGCAGATTCTCAAGCCAATGGGGGTGACGGCGCTCTATGTCACTCACGACCAAGACGAAGCCCTGGCGTTGGGCGACCGCATTGTGATCATGAACGCAGGCCGCATCGAGCAGGTAGGCCCTCCCCAGGCCATCTATACCCATCCGGCCAGCGATTTTGTGGCGCGCTTTTTGGGCTTTACTAACCTGTTGCCCGCGACCGTCACAGAGGCCGAGCCGGATCGGGCGATGACCCCCTTGGGGCCGTTTCCCCTGGCCGATGCGCCCACCGCGCCAGGCGTCTACACGCTGCTGCTGCGTCCCGAGGCGGCGCGCCTGGCCCCTTCTTCCCTCTATCCCGCCAACCGGGATGGTTTCTTGCCTGATCGCCACGAAGATGGCGCGGTGCCATTGGCGGGCACGCTGGCGTCCTGCACCTACCACGGACGCGAATACCGGCTTACACTCCAGGCAGCCGCGCCCTCCGGGCCGGTGGCGCTGGCCTTTGACCTGCCGGCCTATCAGCGCGCCGCGGCGGGCGCCGG
>DATLZJ010000483.1:0-12076 GCA_035574055.1 Caldilineaceae bacterium | reverse complement strand
TCAGGCGATGGTGTTTGGCTGTCGCGTTCTGGGTAAAACAACCCCCTTGCCCAGAGTCTGTGCGCCAGGCAAGTAGGCGACGCAGCGCGCCGGGATGAGCCGATGACGGCGTGATAGCAAACGGTTTAGAGTGCTTGCGCTGCCTTTCACAAATCGGCGCCTGTATTGTAGTTTGACCCGACAATAGAAGTCAAATTGACAAGTGAGGCTAGACTGCGGGTGGCCTCGGCGGATGCTCCCCTGCCTCCAGGCGAACACCGGATACTTTGGGGTTCGGGGGGCGTTTCTTTGACCGATGGCCGAGGCGGTGTTACACTTCTATGTTGTATCTGCGTCGTAGCGGCGCCGTCGCGCGTCCGACGGCCGGCGCTGGGCCGGTCGGAGCGACGGCAGAAGGAGTCCTCATGCCGGAGCAGCGACCCATTATCTATATGGACCACTCAGCGACCACGCCGGTTCGCCCCGAGGTCTTGGCGGCTATGCAGCCATACTTCGCCGAGTTCTATGGCAACCCGTCCAGTATTCATGCCGTTGGGCGGCGTGCTGGGGTGGCGATTGCCCAGGCCCGGCGCACCATCGCTGAGTTGATCGGGGCCAAGCCCAGCGAGATTCTTTTTACAAGCGGCGGCACCGAGGGCGACAATGCCGCGCTGCGCGGGATTGCGCTGGCCCGCCGCCAGGCGACCGGCGCAAAGCGCATTGTCACCCTGCCCATCGAGCATAAGGCGGTCCTGTACACGGCACAGGATTTGGCCGAGCACTTCGGCTTTGATCTGACCCTGGTTCCGGTGGACGGCGAGGGGTTGGTCCGCCCGGAGGCTGTGGCCGAAGCTGTGGGCGACGGCAGCGATGTCGCTGTCGTCAGCATCATGTATGCCAATAACGAGATCGGGACGGTGCAGCCCATTGCCGAGATCGGCGCCATCTGCCGGGCGCGTGGCATCCCCTTCCACACGGATGCCGTCCAGGCGGCGGGCAAGCTCCCGCTCCGTGTAGATGAGCTGCAGGTGGATGCGCTCAGCACCAGCGCCCATAAGTTTTACGGTCCGAAGGGCGCCGGGTTTCTCTATCTGCGCAGCGGCGTTCCCTTCCTGCCCTATATGACGGGCGGCAGCCATGAGGCCGGACGCCGGGCAGGCACGGAGAATGTGCCCGGCATCGTCGGGATGGCGAAGGCGTTTGAGCTGGTGGAGGCCGAGCGGCCACAGGAGAATGCCCGGTTGCGCGTGCTGCGTGACCAGTTGATCGGTGGTATTCTGGAAAGCGTTGACGGCGCACGGCTGACCGGTTCGCGCACACAACGGCTGGACAACCACGCCAGCTTTGTGATCCAGGGGGTCGAGGCAGAAGGAGTCCTGATTGCGCTGGACCTGGCGGGGATTGCCGCCAGCAGCGGCAGCGCGTGTATGAGCGGGTCGCAGCGTCCGAGCCATGTGCTCGAAGCGATTGGGGTGCCTGCGACCGATGCCGTGGGCGGGTTGCGTCTCAGCTTGGGTCACAGCAACCGGCCTGAGGACGTAGCTTATCTGTTACAACGGCTCCCACAGATTGTAAGCCAGATCAAGGGCGCGGTCCCTGTGCAGCTATAGCCCAGGTCCTGATTGTCCGGGCGCTATTCCGGGCGATTGGCGCGCTCGGCTTTATCCTGAGCATTCGGATGCAGCGCTTTTTCATTTGTCGCCTGATTTGACAGGCGATCCTTTTGCCAGGCATTGACGATCATGGCGAAGATGTCCGTCTCGGTGACGATGCCGATCAGCCGCTGGCGTTTTGGCTTGTGCGGGTCGGGTTCAACCACAGGCACGCCGCCAACTTTATGGCGCATGAAAACGCTCGCCAGCTCGCCCAGTGTTGCGTCGGGGCCAATGGTGATGACCTCACGGGTCATAATATCGCCGACGGTTAGCCACTCAAGCTCGACGCCTGGCTCATAGGCGCTGCGCACGCCGTCGGCGGCTTCTGCCTCGCGCACGTCACTGTCGGTGACGATACCGACCACGCAGTTGTCCTCGTCTACCACCGGCAGACGCCGGATATTGAACTCCTCCATCACCTGAGCCGCGTCGGCGACTAGCTCCTCGGGGCGGATGGTGATTACGTTGGACTGCATAATCTGGCGGACGGGAATGCGGTGCATGGTCTTCTCCCTGCAAAGCAGTAGGTCAAGAGCAACCGACCTAAGGATCGGGCGCCGGAGCCGGGGGATGAATAAGGGCAGAATACGCCGGGTCTTGTTATCCAATTATACCACCTAGCGGGCGCGATTGGATTATAGCGGGATTAGTGTCCACTAGATTCCACTCAATCTAGATTTCACTCAATCTAGATTTCACTCAATGTGGATAAATGTGGATAGATGGCGAGGGAAAGGGCGTCTGTGAAGGGGCTGACCACCAATCCAAAAGACCAGCAAAAGTTTGATGCGGCGCCTGTTCTGCCGGCCGAGGAGCTGAATTGGCGTTATCTCCAGGCCGAGCTGGCGCGGATTGACCAACGGGTGCGCGCGGCGGTCGCGCGCTGGCAGCAGGCCGGGCGCGACCCCAATGATGCCTTTCGCGGGTTGGTGATCGGCGACGAGGAGGCCGAGTCCCTGCTGTCGCTGCCCTTCGGCGGCAACTGGGGCGACCTGGTATCCAACGGTGATGCGCACGAGCCGGCAGACGGCGCGGTGGAGTATGGCCGGACCGGCGCCCATGTCCAACCCGCCCATGTCCAACCGTGGGTGTCTGTGGCCGAGCGTCAGGGGGCGACGCTACGGCTGCGCCATCTGGCCGCCGCCTTTGGGCTGGATGCCTTCGAGGTTGACGCCTTCTTGGTCTGTCTGCTGCCTGCGCTGGACTTGCGCTACGAGCAGGTGTATAGCTACCTGCAAAATGACATCAACCGCAAGCGCGCCACGGTGGACCTGGTGCTTGGCCTGCTGGTGGGTGCGGGCGGCGAGCGGTTACGCTGGCTGGCGCACTTTACTCCCGATGCGCCGCTGCTGCGCCATGGCTTGCTCGCCTATGTCCACGATGGCGGCCAGCCGCCTCCGTCGTTGCTCGCCCAGAGCCTCGCTGTAGATCGCACCGTAATCCACTGGCTGCTTGGAGGCTACCACCCGCCCGCCGAGCTTGGCGCGCGGGTGGAACTGGTCAGCCCCGAATCGAGGGAAGCCCCGCTGATCCTGGGTCCGGCGCTCGCGGCGAAGCTCGATCAGATAGCGACCTTGCCCCAGCCGTTGTTACTCTTTTCCGGCCCAGACCGGACCACTCAAGACACGGCGGCGGGGGCGTTCGCCGCGCGCCTGTCCCGGCCCCTATTGCTGGCAGATATGGGGTCGTTGGCGACCCTTGCCGGCCAGGGACAGGCGACGCTGCGCGAGGGCCTGTCCCTGGTGCTGCGCGATGCTCGTCTCACCGGTGCGGTGGCCTATCTCTACGGTTGGGATGCCTGCCTCCAGGGGGAGAGCACGCCGGCCTCTTTGCTGGAGATGATCCTCTCCCATCCCGCCCCGCTGATCGTGGCGGGCCGGGCGGTCTGGCAGCCGCAGGGCGTCTTGCGCACGCGGCCGGTGGCAACCCTGGCGTTTGGGCTGCCCGACTACGCGCGCCGCCAGGTGCTATGGCGCCATTATCTGGCGGCTGCCGGCCTGGACAGCGCCACCCTTGACCCGGTGGCGCCGGCTGCTCAGTTTACCCTCACGGCCGGCCAGATCCGCGACGCTGTGGCCGTGGCGTGCGACCGCGCATTGGGGCGACAAGAGCCGGTGACGCAAGAGGACCTCTTTGCCGGCGCGCGCGCCGCGTCGGCCAACCGGCTGGCCGAGATGGCGCACAAGATCATCCCTCGCTATGGTTGGGATGACATCATCCTCCCTGACGATCAGATTCGGCTCTTGCGCGAGTTGGTTGCCACAGTGCGCGGGCGCTCGCGGGTGCTGGAGGAATGGGGATTGGGGCAAAAGCTGGCCTCCAGCGCGGCGGTGACGGTGCTCTTTGCCGGCCCACCTGGCACCGGCAAGACGATGGCCGCCGAGGTCATTGCCGGCGACCTGGGGCTGGACCTCTATAAGATTGATCTCTCCAACCTGGTCAGTAAGTATATCGGCGAGACGGAGAAGAATCTCGAGCGGGTCTTCACCGAGGCGCAAAGCAGCAACGCGATCCTCTTTTTTGACGAGGCGGATGCGATCTTCGGCAAACGGTCAGGCGTGAAGGATGCCCATGACCGCTATGCCAATCTCGAGATCAGCTATCTGCTCCAGCGCATGGAGACCTACGACGGCGTCACCATCCTGGCGACTAACCTCCGTTCCAATCTGGACGAGGCGTTTCTGCGCCGCCTCCAATTTGCGGTAGACTTGCCCTTTCCGGATGAGAAGCACCGGCTTCGTATCTGGCAGACTCTCTTCCCAGCCAATGTTCCCCGCTCAGACGACGTCAATTTGGAGGAAATGGCCCGGCGCTTTAAGATAGCGGGCGGTAACATCCGCAATATTCTGCTCAACGCAGCCTACCTGGCCGCAGCCGATGGCGGCGTGATCACTATGCAACATTTGCTCCACGGCGCCCGCCGTGAGCTACAAAAAATGGGGCGTCTGGTCCTGGATGGCGCTCTGCAGGTGGATTAACCTATAGATGCATCGCTCATTGGACAGTCAGGACAAATGACCGATGCCGCCGCAGCCCTTCACCGCGACAATTTGACAGCAATTTGATAACTAATTGACGGTTTCTCCCGTATTACTTTCGTGGTATGCTGCCAATCGCTATATAATTGTCAGGAAGCTGACAGTTCTCTAGTGGCTAGGCTGAGGCCAAGTTGTTGTCGTCTGCGTGGCTGAAGTCTACAAAGCAGCAGTCTACAAAACTGCAAGCTTCAGCGCATCCGTGTACGGGCTTGCTTCGAGCTGGCAGCGCAAGAATTCCTGCGGCAACCCGTATTCACGCAACCTGTTCATACAATCGGTGAGGCAATCAATTCGGTCCCCATCTGTCGCAGCTCCTCAGGCGTTTTGGTCGTGAGACTCGGTTGAGCGGGTCGTTGTTGTTTGGTTGCCGTTTACCATCATTGGGCTGTTTACCATCATAGGAAAGTCACGCCATGACCACCTATGCGTCGATCTTTCGCGCGCGCTGCGCCGGCAAACCGCACCCCAAGCCTCCCCAGCCCCTGGCGTTGTCCGCTCCACGGAGTAGGGCGGCGATCCAACGGCGACAAACTAGCACACGACAGCGCGCCGCAGGATATCAACCGCGATGAAGCGGTCGCTCCCGGCAGTTACAGATGTCCCTCTATGCTGACCGTCAGTATTCGCGTCATGACTGTTTGAGCCAGGAAGTTCCCCATGCTTGACGATCTGGACGAGGCGCTGCGCGAGCTGCTCATCCGGGATATGCCCATCGTCAACAATGAGGTGGATATCTCCTTTGACCAGCCGAAGCGAGAATGGTCGGCGCGATTGAGCCGCCCCACCATCAATCTCTTCCTGCACGACGTACGCGAGAACAACAAAATGCGTACGCAGCAGCCTTATCTCAACGCGACGCCCAATGGTCTTTCCGCCGCGGTCGGCCCAAATCCCATTCGTCTAGAGGTGCATTACATGATCACTACCTGGGCAAACGATCCCGGCGACGAACACCGGCTGATGGGGCGGCTGCTGATGGTCTTCTTTCGTTACAAGGCGCTGCCGGAGGAGCTCTACTTCGGCCAGCTAGCCGGTCAGGACTTCGATATTTGGCTGAAGGTGGCGCAGTATGACCAGCGGGATACACGGCGTGAGATCTGGAACATGCTCGACAACGAGATGAAGCCGATCATTGACCTTACGGCGACGCTGGCGATTGAGCCGTATGCCGACTGGACGGTGCCCCTGGTGCGCCAGACTGAGATTGGCTTCGGCCAGATGGGGGCCAGTGATACCGGCGGGTTGTTGGGCGCCGACCGCTTCTATGCGGTCATGGGCACTGTTCATGGCGTCGAGGGGTTGGCGCATTTGAGCATCCAACTGCTCGAGCTAGCTGTGCCGGTCACAGTGGCCCCCAATGGCCGCTATACCATTCAGAATCTACGCGAAGGGCAGTACACGGTCGAGGTGTGGACCGGTGTGGGAGAGCCAACGCGCCACACCATCGTCGTACCGTCGCCGCCGGAAGCGTATGATATCTATCTTTCGTGATTCTCGCTTTGTGGGTTGTTGGGCTTTGTGAGTTGTTGGGGGCAGTTGCGCATCCAGCATCTCTGCTGTTTGGGTGGTTGGGCCGGTTGGCCGGTCACCAAGGAGGAGCACCATTGTAGGAGGCGCCGTTGTAGGAAGCACTAGGTAGGAAGTACACAGGAAGTACGGCAGCGCAAGATTGCCTGTGAAGCACAAGGGAGTGCAACGTACCCGTTCAACGTACCGGTAAGGTCAACATGCCGGTTAGGTTCAACATACCATCTCACTTTCGACCCTGTTCTTGCAGGTCTCTAAGGAGGAGTGAATGCCTGAGTATCTGTCCCCTGGTGTATATGTAGAAGAGGTCGATCGGGGGCCAAAGCCGATTCAGGGCGTTGGCACGGCTATGGCTTGTTTTGTCGGCTTCACCGAGAAGGCCCAGATTGAGCGAGAGATTGATGGAGAGCGAGTAGTCGAGGACCTGCTGAACAAGCCGCAGCTCGTGACTAACTGGTCCCAGTATGTGGAGCGTTTTGGCGGGTTGGTGCAGGGCGCGTATCTCCCCCACGCCGTTTATGGATACTTCCTGAACGGCGGGACGCGCTGCTATGTCTTGAGTGTGAAGACCATTCCCAAGGCCCAGGCGTCGCTGCTGGGCACAGACGGCAAGCCCTATCTGACGGTGCAGGCCAAGCAGGCAGGGTTCGATGGACTCAAGCTACGTGTTCGGGTGGATGCCCCTGAGCCGCCCAAGCCCGCGGCGACCCCATCGGCCAAGGGTAAGGCGGACGGGGATGCCAAGGGGGAGACCAAGACCGATGGCGCTGAGGCCGGCGCCACGCCGCCGTCTAGCGCGTCCAAGGGTGGACCGCTGCCCTTCACCGTCACGGTCGAGCGCCAAGGCCCCAGTGGCGGCTGGCAGATCCAGGAAGTGCTGCCCGATGTGCAGTTGGTCGAGGTCAGCAGTAACGGCAGCAAGAAGGTTGTGGTCGCCTACAAGAACAACAAAGGCTCGAAGCTGGTAGACCTGCTGGTGCCTGAGGGCGAGACCGCCATCGAGCGTATTACCCCGCGTAGCCAAGAGCAGTCGTTGAGCATCCAGCGCCGGTTGATTGCCCCTGCCGAATATGCCGACTTCCAGGGCGATGTCATGGAGCGGTCCGGTGTGGAGGGGTTGGCCCAGTTCGACGATATCACCATGCTCTGCGTGCCCGACCTGATGACCACCATGCCAGGACAGAGCTTGGACCTGGAGATGGTCAAGGCGGTACAGACGATGATGATCGCCCACTGTGAGCAGATGGGCGACCGGGTAGCGATCTTGGATTCGCCGCCGAACATGAACCCCCAGGAGATCAAGAAGTGGCGCATGGAGACGGCCGGCTTCGACTCCAGCTATGCCGCGCTTTACTACCCCTGGATCGAGGTCATGGACCCAGTGACCAACCGGCCCATGTACGTTCCGCCCAGCGGCCACATGGCCGGCGTATGGGCGCGCAGCGATAACACGCGCGGGGTACACAAGGCGCCGGCCAACGAGGTGGTGCGCGGGGTCACCAACCTGTCTTATGTGGTGACCAAAGGCGAGCAGGATACTCTGAACCCCATCGGCATCAACTGCATCCGCGCCTTCCCCGGCATGGGCTATCGCGTCTGGGGCGCACGCACCCTGAGCAGCGACCCGGCTTGGCGGTACATCAACGTGCGGCGGCTCTTCAACTATATCGAGAAGTCGCTCCAGCTCGGCACCATGTGGACGGTCTTCGAGCCGAACGATCAGCGGCTTTGGAACCGGATTCGCCGCGATGTGACGAGCTTCCTGATGGGCGTCTATTCGCAGGGCGCGCTCTTCGGCGCCACCCCAGCCCAAGCCTTCTATGTCAAGGTGGACGAGGAGCTAAATCCCCCTCACCAGCGTGACTTGGGCCAGTTGGTGATCGAGATCGGCATTGCGCCGGTGAAGCCGGCTGAGTTCGTCATCTTCCGCATCAGCCAGTGGTCGGCCGAAGCCGCCTAGTTCTGATCGCGGATCTTTCCTGGGATTTGGGTACAGAAGCCTTTACACGAAGTGAGAAAGGAGTAGGTGCATGGCTCGTTTAGTCGACCCGTTGGTTGGCTTTCAGTTTGCCCTGGATGTGAACGGGATGACCGGCTACTTTACGGAGGTCAGCGGCATTGGCTCGGAGAATGCCGTGGTGACTCACAAGGTGGTGACCGCGGAAGGCAAGGAAGTCACCTTGCAGATTCCGGGCCGCGTGGAGTGGGGGGAGATCACCCTCAAGCGCGGGTTGACCACCAACGTTGAGTTCTGGGATTGGCGCGAGAAGGTCGTGACCGGCTCCGTAGCCGAAGCGCGCGTTGACTGCACCATTACCATGTTCGACCGCGAATATTCGCCGGTGGTCACATGGAACCTGATCAACGCCTGGCCGTCCAAGATTTCCGGCCCCAATATCGCCGCAGACAGCAACGACTTCACAATTGAAGAGTTGACGATTGTCCATGAGGGTCTCTACCGGGATGACTTCTCTAACAGCATCCCGGCCCAGGAAGGACCGAGCTAGTCTATGGATAGCGGGGGCGGCCACGCTTGGGCTGCCCCCGCGTCGCCTGGCATACGCAGCGCGTGGGCAGGGATAGAGGCACGCTAGCGCCGGATAGGGCCGGCGCTTCCGGATAATCTCAATGGAGATGCAGGAAACAGAGGTTTATGGCCCGCGAGGTAGATCCTCTGATCGGTTTTCAGTTTGCGCTTGAGGTCAATAACATGACCGGCTATTTTACGGAAGTTACCGGCATCAGCTCGGACAATGCCGTAGCGACTCATAAGGTCGTGTCCCCCGACGGCAAGGAAGTGACGCTCCAGGTGCCGGGGCGGTGCGATGGCGGCGAGATGACCTTTAAGCGCGGCTTGACGACCAATGTCGAGTTCTGGGAGTGGCGAGAGAAGGTAGTCACCGGCCATGTGGCCGAGGCGCGGGTGGATGGCTCTGTCATCATGTTCAACCGCGAGTATCAGGAGGTGCGGCGCTGGAATTTCATCAACGCCTGGCCGTCCAAGATTTCCGGCCCCGTGATCGCCGCCGACAGCAATGATCTGACCATTGAAGAATTGACGATTGTGCATGAGGGGCTATATCTCGATGCGCCGGGGATCGGCGCGCCGACACGGGAGCCGCCGTTCTAGTGGGGGCGGTGGTGATGATGCGCTGATGGCCGCGATGCTAACGGCTGGAAACGTCGGTAGATATGTCTGCTCGATCGGTTGATCCGGTATTGTCCTACCAGTTCTCGGTGGAAGTCACCGAGGACCCGTTCGGCTTGCTGGGGTTCAAAATCCCAATCAAAGGGTACTTCAGCGAGATCAGCGGGTTGGATGTGGAATGGGAGACGGTGGAATACAAGACCACCAATGCGTTTGGCCTGCCACACAGCAACTTTGTGCCCATGCGCCCGGTCTACCATCCGATTACGCTGAAGCGCGGGATCACGGGCAACGAGGGGTTCTGGCTCTGGCATCAGCTTTTGGCCTTGGGCGCCAAGCCGATCCTGCGCCCCTATGTCATGATCACGATGTTCGACCGCAGCTATGAGCCGTTGGTGCAATGGAGTGTAGAGCGCGCTTGGCCTTCCAAGGTGTCGGGGCCGCAAATCCGGTCAGACTCCAGCGACATCGTGATCGAGGAGCTGACCCTGACTCATGGCGGCGTCCAGCGTATGTACCTGTCGCCGGCGCTGATGGCGCTCGACGTGGCGATCCAGATGCTGCTGCCATGAGCCGGTGGGAGATGCGCGTTGCTGTGGCCGGCCAGCCTGTCCGTTATCCGTCCCCCGCATACCGCTATCCGCAATCTAGGTCGAGCGCATGATGAGCTTACAGACACAATTCGAGTTCACCCTACCGCGCGGCTATATTGACGGCGAGGGCACAGTCCACCGCCGCGGGGTCATGCGGCTGGCAACCGCGATGGATGAGATCGCGCCGCTGCGCGATGTACGGGTGTCGGCCAATCAAGCCTATTTGACCGTCGTCCTGCTGGCGCGCGTGGTGGTCAAGCTGGGCACGTTGAGCCAGGTCAGCACCAATGTGATCGAGAATCTATTCGCCGCGGATCTGGCCTATCTTCAGGCGTTTTATCGCCAGATCAACGAAGAGGGGACGACGCTGCTCAAGCGGAAATGTCCGGCCTGTGGTCAGGAGATTGAGATTGACCTGGCCGACCTGGGGGGGGCATAGGCTACCCCTTGGACCGCCTGCACGAGGAGGTAGCCTACATCGCGTATCACTTCCACTGGCCGCTGGACTCGATCCTTGAACTGGAGCATCGGGACCGGGAGCGCTGGGTGGCAGAGATCGCCAAGATCAATCGCAGGCTGAATGAAGGAGGCCGGTAGCAGACCATGTCACTGCCAAGCCGCCGCGCAAAGCTCAAGGCGCGCGAACAACAGTTGAGCACGATTGTGCATGAGCATCAGGCTGGAGGCTATAGCCCTGAAGAATTGGAGCTGCTGGCGCGCAAGGTATACCGGCTGTTGCAACAAGAGTTGCAGCTTGAGCGCGACCGTGTGAGCCGGCGGGGAATCGGTCGCCGGTACCTTGGCTAGGAGTAGCCGATGCTAGACCCCAGTCTAGACAAAATTGTCGAAGCCATCTTTGGCCCGTTGGACCCGGCCCCGGAATTCCGCTATTACGTGGAAATTGATGGGCTGGTCGAAGGGAGCTTTATCGAGTGCTCCGGCCTGCGAATGCAGCGTGAGGTGCTGGAGGTCAAAGAGGGCGGCGTCAACGACTATACCCATAAGCTGCCGGGCCGCACCACCTACGGCCAGATCACCTTGAGCAAGGGGATCATGTTTTCGACCAAGCTCTGGCAGTGGTATGAGGAAGGTATGAAGGACGGCCATGTGAAGAAGCGGCCTGTTACGATTACTCAGTTTTCCTCTTACTTCAATCTGGCGGCGCGCTGGTACCACATCGAGGATGCCTTTCCGGAGTCTTGGTCGGTTTCTTCACTACGCACCGATAGCAGCACCTTTGCGGTGGAGACATTGGTGTTGACCTTTAAGACGTTGAAGGTAGAGAAGTGGTCCATGATGGACTTCGCATCCAAGTTTGTGCCGATTTAGCCTGTACCCAAGTTAAGGCTACCGCATGAGCGACGAGCAGAGCATCTCTCAGGTCCAGCCGGTTCGCACCGCGCACGGCGACCAGCACCACGGTGTTCAGGGCATGGTACAGCGAACGGCGCGCGCCCTCTCGCCGTGGACGCGGCGTTGGTACCAGGCAGGCAACCGCCCGCAGCCGCTCATGCCGCGTCTGGCCGGCCGCGTGTCTGCGCCATTGGTGATGCGTGTGCAGCGCGTTGCCGCGCCCGGCGGTGAGCAGCCGGCGCTGACGGACCGGTTTAGCGCGCTGATTGTCCAACGGCATGCCGCGGCCAACGACCTCAGCCGGCGATACCAGGTAGGGCTGCGGCGGCCTCTGGGGCCTTCCCCATCGCAGCTCCCGTTGCCCGGTGTGCCGGCCACGCGCAGCCCGGAGCCGGTTCTCCAACGGCAGGCGATGTCGTTGGAGGAGCTGGCGGAGAGCTTTGGCGCTGGAAGTCTGGGCGGGCCGTTGCCCTCCCCAATGAGCCGGCCTGCTTTGGAGGGGAATCCGGAGCAGGGAGTGGAGCCTGCGACCCCGCCCCGGCTTGCCGATTTACAGGAGCAGGCGCGGCGCGCTGCTCAACGGCGGCCTTCGCCTCCGGCAACGGCTGCGGGGGAGCCTGCCCAGCTTCAACGAGCGCCGGCCCAGCCGGGCGATCCCAATTTCAGCATCGCCGCGGCCATCGAAGAGCGGATCCGCCAGGCGCGGGCGCGGCGAAGCGGCAGCCATCCGGCTGCGCCGCCGCCCGGTGAGCCAAGCGCGACGGCTGGTGCGCCGATCCAGCG
>DATLZJ010000482.1:0-4849 GCA_035574055.1 Caldilineaceae bacterium | reverse complement strand
CGCCAAGGCCAGCACGGTGGTCGAGGCTGTGGGCGCGAGCGGCGCATCGGTCTGCGAGACCAATGCCGCGTCCGGCCCATAGAGCCGGAGGCTGGCCGCAATCTCCTCATCCGGCCGGTCCGGGAGCCATGCCCATTCCAGCGCCACATACAGCATCGAGCCTGCGGCGATAGTGGCGGCGGCTTGATGGCGGCGAAGCGCCACCTGTTCGCCAAACCGGACATCATCAAACCGGATATTATCAAACCGGATATTATCAGAGTGGACATCGTCCTGGCCCGACGGCGAGGTCGCCAGCCCCTGGGCCATCACTCCCTCAACCCGCAGGTACCCCGGACCTGAATAGGTGGTCTCAAAGAAGGGGGCGCCCTGGCCGGCAAGCCAGCTGCGTATGACGCCTGTGGGGTCGCTGACCGTATCGTAGAGACGGTAATGCCAGATACGGCGATATGTGGCCGCGAGGCCGTCGAGTGCATCTACTGTCTCTGCGGCTGTGATGGCGTAGAAATCCGCGGCAGGGTCTCCCCATCCCAGCGATGGGCTGCCGTCCACACTACCGCTGCGCACCACGACCGGCGCCGGCCAGGGGCCGTCTGTTTGCGTGTGCGCCGCGCTCGGTCTGGAGCCGGCGGTGAAGGCGGCCAGACGTGGAAAGGCGGCAATAGGCGGAGGCGCTGCGTCGAGCGGTCCGGCGGGTGTATCAGGCCAATAGACGGCGAGGGCGGTATAGACCCAGCCGGCGTTGACCAGGATGACGTCGCCCGGACGCCAGCGGCGGGCGAGATCGGCGACGGCGGCGCGGTGGTCGTCGGCGCGCAGGGTCGGGTCGTGGCGATAGGCGGCGAGGCCGGCAAGGCTGCCTGTGATCAGCCCAAGCGCGAGGAGGGCTGAGGCGAGCCGGGAGCGGCGTGCAAGCAGCGAGAGGAGAAGGGCGGCCAGGATGAGAAAGACCGGCGCGTAGGTGGCAAGATAGCGGACATGATAGAGCGGCGTCCAGAGAAGGGTGATGGCGTAGATCAGGGCTGGGGGCGCCAGGGCGAGGATGGGCAGCAGCGATGCACCGGGCTGGAGATGGTACTCTCCATGAGGATTTTTCGTGTAGTAATAATAAAGCGCCCCAACCACCACCACCAACCCCACCCAAAACCACCTCAGCCCGCCAAAGATGCTCTGGCCCACCAAGAATGCAGCCACTCCTTCAAGCAAGGCAGCGATAAAGCTGGCGCTGTCGGTCCACGGCACGCGCCAGGGCGGCACCGGCGGCTCTAGCGCCTGGCGCAGAAAGATCGGGAGCCACGGGAGCCAACCTAGCAGCACAACTGCCTGGGCCGCTAGCCAATAGGCGAGGAGTCGCCGCGCATGGTAAAGCGTTGGGCCATTTGCAGCCTTTGGCGGCTTCGCTCGGCTTTGAGATACAAGCGCCAGGACGACGAGAGGGGCTAACACCATCAGCCAAAA
Organism: Caldilineaceae bacterium; assembly: GCA_035574055.1. Classification (GTDB taxonomy): domain Bacteria; phylum Chloroflexota; class Anaerolineae; order Caldilineales; family Caldilineaceae; genus QEUY01. Next base: position 3,391 of record DATLZJ010000482.1, on the reverse strand, counting down.
GAGGAAGTAATAGAGGGTGTATAGCCCGGCCAGCGCCGCCAAGATGTACAGGATAAACGCCCACCACAGCCGCCTGTCCCGATGCAGATCGGGCCGGGCGTGGATGGCAAGGATGCGCATAGCTGCCGCCAGGGTGAGCAGGAGACAGGTCGCGCCCAGTGAGTACATCCTCGCCTCTTGGGCGTACATGATCTGAAATGGGTTCAGCGCGGCCAGGAACAACGCCATCACACCGGCCCAACGGTCGCCAAGCCAGGTCGTGATCACACCGGTCAGGGCGACTACCAGCAGGCCGAACCAGAGGCTCGGCCAGGTATAGAGAAACTCCAGCCCGTGGGCCAGCGATGGCGCGGCCAGCCAGCGCCAGCCATGAAGGATGAGGTAATAGCCTGGTGGATGGATGTCGCGGGCAGTGTGGGCGATCAGGCTAGGCGCGTCCAGCCTCGCCAGATAGGCGCTGACGGTCTCGTCGTACCAAAGGGACTCGGCGCCAAGGTTCTGTAGCCGGAGCCAAAAGGCGAGGAGCAGAGCGCTCAACGCTGCGACTCGGGACAAGAGACCAGTGGCGCTGTGGCGTAAGCCGGGTGCGTAGGCGTGAACCGTGTGGCCCATTGGACCCATGCTAGCACAGGGAGCGGATGCCGGCAAAGGCAGGAAGCGGTTCCCCTCTTTACTTGCGATTTCCGCTGTTCCAGATACAATGGTGAGCGGTCGCCGGCCCATCCTGTTGGTATACAGGAGTACCGGTTGCGCGACCAGACAAGGATATGGCAACGACCACCTCTTTGGAGCGTTCCAGAGGGCAAGGGACGCTGGCGCTGCCTGCCGGCGTCGCAATGCTGGCAGGAACGCTGGCGGCCGCGCTGCTATGCTGGGCGATCTGGGCGGCGACCGCGCATACCGTGACCGTTCAGGTAGACGGCGAGCGAATGCAAGTCAGCACGCACCGCCGCACGGTGCGGCTGCTGTTGATGGACATGGGGCTGGCGCTCCATCCTCATGATCGGGTCTCACCTGGTTTGGATGAGCGGTTGCGGCGTGTGCGCAGCGTTTCGATCCAGCGGGCGCAGCCGGTGCAGATCGTCAGCGACGGCCGCACCCTGCCGATCGCCAGCTTTGGCCGCACACCGCGTGAGTTGCTGGCCGACGCCAAGATCGTGGTTGATCCATATGATCAGGTGTTGGTAGATGGCGTGGCCTATGGGCTGGACGATCCGCTGCCTGCGCCGGTTCCTGTTGAGCAGCCCAGGCGCTTCTTTCCCGGCAACATCTGGAGCCAAAATCGGCCCAGGCCGCTCCAGGTGAGGGTCGTGCGCTCGCTGCCGATCACGGTGGACGACGGCGGGCTGCCCTTTGTCATCCGCACCACCGCGCCGACGGTGGGCGAGGCGCTGCGCCAGGCGGAGATCACGATCTATCTAGGGGACCGGGTAGACCCAAGCCTGGGCAGCGAAGTTGTGACTGGGTTGCGCGTAACGATCCAGCGCAGCAAGCCGGTCAGCGTCGCCGCGGATGGGCGCACGTTTCGCACCCGGACCCGAGGCGCGACCGTAGCCGATGCGCTGGCTGAGATGAAGATCGGCGTCAGCGGCTTGGATCGAGTTGAGCCGGCGCTCGATACAACCCTGTACGACGGGGTTGAGATCAAGGTTACCCGGGTTCGCGAGGACATTGAAATCGAAGAGCAGATCGCGCCCTTCGAGACGCTCTTCGTTCCCGATGCCACCCTGCCGATCGATCAGCAGCAGGTGATGCATCCGGGTGCGGAGGGCATCACGCGCAGCCGCTATCGGGTGCGCTACGAGAATGGCGAAGAGGTCAGCCGGGTGTTGGAGGACACCTGGATTGCACAGGAGCCGGCGGAACGGGTGATCGCCTACGGCCAACTGATTGAGCCAAAGGTCATGACGACCACTGACGGCCAGCAGATCACCTACTGGCGGCGCATTCGGATGTTAGCCACCAGCTATAGTGCAGGCACAGCCGGCGTCTCGCCCAGCGCGTCCAATTATGGTCGCACCTACACCGGCGATGTGATGCGCGCTGGCATTGTGGCGGTGGACCCGTCCATTGTTCCGTTACGCTCCCAGGTCTATGTGCCTGGCTACGGATTCGGCGACGCTTTGGATACCGGTAGCGCCATCCGGGCGCGGCGTATTGACTTAGGGTACGATGACAACAACTTGGTGCTTTGGAACCGCTGGGTAGATGTGTACCTGTTATGGCCTCCACCGCCCGCCTCGCAGATTACTTGGGTATTGCCCAACTGGCCGCGCGTACCAGAGTAAGCTGCAAAGAGTAAACCACAAAGAATGCAAACGTAGGGAATGCGGTTAGTCGCCATCCATGACTATGATTCTTGCTGACCCTAGCACGAGCACGCCGGGAGCTGAAGGCTCATCACCCACAGCCCAACTGCAACAACCGACAGGGTACCGCCATGTGGAGGCGGCGAGACGCAAAAGCCACACCGCCGCGCGATTGCGCCTGGTCCATCTGCTTGTGGCAGCAGTGGCGGCGCTTGGACTGACTTTGCGCGTCTGGAATCTCAATTTCGATCAGGGGATCGGTAGCCACCCGGACGAGCGCAGCACCGCCTGTTTTTATGCAACGACCATCGCCTTGCCCGAAAGCTGGCAGCAGTTCTGGGACCCGCGCCAAAGCCCCCTGAACCCGCTGTGGGACCGCACCCAACAGACACGACGAAGCTTTACCTACGGCCATTTCCCGCTCTACCTCGGCGTAGCGATGGGTAATCTATGGCACGGCTTGGCGCCGCTGGCCGATGCTGTGGGCGCGCCTGCGCCGGCGGTGCAGTTGATGGCGAGGGCCAACGAAGCCTGCGATGGGTTGGCGGTCGCCGGACGCTTTACCATTGCCCTGTTGGATACGCTGACTATCTGGCTGATCTTTCTCTTGGGCCGGCGGGCCTTTGGCCCTTGGGCGGGTCTGGCGGCGGCGGCCTTTTACGCGGTGACGGCCCAGGCCGTCCAGCTCAGCCATTTCTTTGCTATGGACCCGGCCAGCACGACTTTTACCGTGCTGGCGGTGCTAGCCAGTGTGATGATGGTTCAGGAGCGCTCGCTGCGCGCTGCGCTCCTGGCGGGCGTGGCTGCGGGGCTGGCGATTGCCTCTAAATTCAGCGCGTTGCCGGTGCTGGCCGTGCCAGCGGCGGCTTCTGTGCTGTGGCTGGCGAACAGCAAGAGGTTGGCGGGCGAACGCGCCGAATCTCCGCCCGATGGATTTCGCCGCCAGCCGCCGGCCATCAGCCAACTCAAGGCGTTGGTCAGCCTATGCCTCGCGCCGCTTGTGGCGGCGCTTGCCTTTTTTGTCGCCTCGCCCTATGCGGTGCTGGACTGGTCCAACTTTATTCAGGCGACGCTGGTGGAAC
>DATLZJ010000481.1:0-8279 GCA_035574055.1 Caldilineaceae bacterium | reverse complement strand
CCAACCCCGCCTTTACCAAGGCCGAGTGGCGCCAGTTGAGCAACTATGTCCGCAACCGCATCCGGGCAGAGCGTAATCCGGCGGGCGACTCGTTGATTGTGCTGGTCAGCGGCCATGCCTGGCCTATCTGGGAGTATTATGCCGCTGACCTGCCTCCGCTGAAGCTGCCCGACCTGGAGATCCTCGACGTGAACGCGGTGCTGGATTTGGCCGCCAGCGCCGGTCCGCTCTCCAAGGCGCTCCAGGGGCGCTCCGATGTCTGGCTGATCCAGTGGCAGCATGAGATCGTAGACCCCATGGAGATCGTGCCCCTCCAGCTTGATCTGGCTGGAGACGAGGAGCCGCTAAAGGACGAGTTTTGGCAGCTCAAGCTCCACCATTACACCAATGTGCGGGCCGACGCGATCCTAACCCCGCCCACGGGGCTGTCTGCCGAAAGCGCCAACTTCGGCAACCTGGTCTATCTCGTGGACTATGAAGTGGCGCCCAACGGCGATCTGCTCCTCTACTGGCGGATGCATCCGGATGTGAACGGAGAACTGCCGGACTTGCACCTGACCGGCCAGACCTTTACCGCCGACGGCCTGCCCTTTGAGCGCATCGCCGACCGCCGCCTGGCCGCCTACGCCTATCCCACCTTCCGCTGGCGCAAGGATCAGATCAACCTGGGGCGCATCCGCGCGTCCGAATGGGCCGGGTCGGGCGCGCTACCTGCGCCCTACCGCGTCCGGCTGGTGGTCTATGATGCTAACGGCGACATGACCGGTCTCGACGTGCTCGGCTCGCAGGGCCAGCCGCTGGGCAAACAGTTGACTTTGGACCTCACGCTGCCGGTCGCCACGCGAGGGCCAGACCAGATGGACCCGGTGACCTTTGCCCAAATCCTGCCGGACTTGTTCATGGAGCTGTTGCTCTCTGCCGAGCAGGCCGAGCCGGGCCAGGCCTTTGCCGCCGAGCTACACTGGTATGCCGAAGAAAAACCGCCGGACGACTACGACCTGCTGTTGCGCTGGCGGCTGCGCGCCGATAATGCATTAGCCGGCGAGCAACGGCTCCGCCTGACGCCGGCGCAGCCCACCAGCCGCTGGCCGGACGATGAACTGCTGCGCACGCTCTTCCAGTTGCGCCCGCCGTTGGATTTGCCCGCCGATGATTATTGGCTGGAGGTGGGGCTGACAGCGCCGGCGAGCAACTTTGTGCGCGTGCCCTTCCGCGTCCTGGGCAGCTCGCGCATTTTTACGCCGCCTCCCTACGCCACCGCCGTGGATGCCGTCTTTGGCGATAGGCTCCACCTGCTAGGCATCATTGAGCCGGTCCAGACCACGTTGCCTGCCGGGGAGCCGGTCGTGCTGACCCTCGTCTGGCAGGCGCTGGACCGGCTGCCCGCCGACTATACCGCCACGGTCCAGTGGCTAGGGCAGGACGCCAGGCCGGTGGTGCAGGCGGACCTCCAGCTCCCCGGCGGCTCATCCAACTGGCTGCCGGACCAGGTGGAGCTACAGACGGTCTTCACCGCTGCGCCTAGCCAGCCCGGCGACTATCGCCTGATTTTGGCGGTCTACAACGCCAATGAGCCGGAGCTGCCTCGCCTGCTGACGGCGGACGGTCGCGACCTGATCGAGCTGGGCGTCGTCACCGTGCAGCCGTAACGGCACGGTGAAATCAACTACCGTGTTTTCTGACATCAAGCCGTGAATGTTCCTGCTGTTGCCGGTATCAGGCGGCCGAGCGTAGGGGCGGTATTCTACCGCACGCTCTCATGTGGCGGCGTGTGCGGCAGGATGACGAAGGTTGGCGCGACTGTCCCTTCAGGCGGCGACGGTCGCCGTGACCGAGCGCACGTACTCCCGGAACAGGGCCATGATCCGGCGGGTGTGGGGGCCAGGCTGGCCGCTGCCGATGCGGGCATCGTCAATCTGGACGATGGGCAGCACCTCCTTGGTGGTGCTGGTCAGGAAGGCCTCGTCTATACTGCCTAGCTCGCGGTAGGGGATGGGGCTTTCCAGCACTTCGTACTCGTTTGCGGCGATCTCCATGACGACCTGGCGGGTAATGCCCTTGAGCACGCCCTCGCGCGGGGTCAGCAAGCGCCGGCCGCGGAAGACAAAGAGATTGGCCCGTGTGCCTTCGGTCAGCCGGTCGTGCTCATCCAGGTAGATGGCCTCGACCGCGTTGGCCTTGGCGGCTTCATTGACCGCCATGATCGCGCCGATGTAGTTGAGGCTCTTGACCGTGGGCATGGTGCGCTCGACCAGGGTGGTGATGGCCTTGCAGCCCTGGGTGTAATAGTGGGCCGGGTAGGGGATGATAGGATGGACCATGATCACCAGTGTGGGCCGGCCCTGGGGCGTCATGTAATTGTCCGAAGGGCCGCCGGTGACGATGATGCGGATGGCCGCGTCCGGCAGGTTATTGGCTGCGTAGGTCTCCAGCACCTGCTGCTCCAACTGCTCGGTGCTCCAGGGCAGGGTAAGGCCGATGGCCTGGGCCGAAGATTCCAGCCGGCGAATATGGTCGCGCAGCCGGAAGGGGGTGCGACCATAGGTGCGGAGCAGGTCAAAGACGCCATACCCCCGCACAATGCCCAGGTCGTTGAGCGGCAGCGCCGCCTCCGCCGCCGGCATCAGCCGGCCATTGACGTAGTAGAGCAGATCGGCCATCGCGCTTTCCCTCCAAGTCGAAGTGCAAAACTATCGCTATCGCGATTATAGCGCTCGTACCTTGTTGCGGCAAAGCGATGCCAAGAGCAAGCGGCGTGTGTCTGTCGATCTATATGCTGGCCTATTGACAAGCATTCAACCGGGCATATATGCTGGAACCGCTTCGCCCGTTATCCCCCTGCTTCTTACACAGAATGATTGCACAGAAGGAGAAGTCCTATGCGCACCCGGCGCCCCTTTGCTCTGATGCTCTTAGTGGCCGCGCTCCTCTTATATGCCTTGACCGGCGTGGCCTTGGCGCGGACGGAGCTTTACCTACCGCTGATCACCAAGTCCCATGCTCCTGCCGGGACCATCCCCCCTAGAACTCCTTCTCTGGAGAACGCCTCCGACCCAGCGCCTCCACCCGAAATCTCCCCTACGAGGGCAATCACCCCCTTGACGGAGTAACATCCACATAGTCCACATAGGATGGGCCGATGCACCATTAGTGGGGCCAAGGCAGCCCGCGCTGCATCGCTTGGGCGTACTCCTCTAGCCGGTCGTCGTCATGGGCAAGCATCTGCGCCAACAGGGGGAAATCCTCTGGTGTCACGGCGAGCTTGGCGAGGGGCGTCACCGGCTCAAAGGCGGCTAGCTGAGCGGTATGGATGCGCCACGCGCCTACCTGGAGCGGCGGCTGGCGCACAAAGGGGGCGCGCGGCAACAAGTAGACGGCGCCGCTACGATAGGGCTGCCGGCCGACCGCCTGCCGGCTGATCGAAAAACAGTAGTATGGCTCGCTCAATCTACCGTCTGTTTCCTCCACATAGACGCAGGCGTTGACGATGCTCGGCGACTTGCGCCGATCCACGATAGCGAAATAGATCGGCCATACGCCATCGGCCGCGGCGTAGACGGCGTTCTGCGCGCCAAAGGCTTCTAGGTCAACTGGCTGGCGCGGTTCAAAGGTGTGAATGTCGAGGTGGCCCGACCCGTGCAGCGCCAGAGGATGCTGCTGTACACAATAGGAAAGAAACTGCCATTTGGGGATGGGCAGGGTGTACTCGATCCACCGTTGCGGGCCGTAGGCGAGCGACTGATCCAGTAGCGCATCACATGCTGCCTGCTCTGCCTCGCCGAACGTCACCGGCGGCAGCGTTAGCCAATAATCAGGCAGGGATAGGGGCGATGTAAGCATGAATTTCTCTTCCACCTTCTGACAGACTGGAAACCGCTCAACGATATGTGCGATCTACGGTGCGAACCGCGGCGGGATTTGGCGGTGAAAATCGGTGGCGTCCTGGAGCGCCTTGGCGACGGCCAGCAGCGTCCCCTCGTCGTAGAGCCGCCCGACCAGGCTGATGGTGGAGGGAAGGCCGTTGGCGCGGAAGCCGTTGGGCAGCGCTACCTGCGGGTGGCCGGTGGCGTTGGTCAGCCAGAGGCTGCGGCCAAAGGTGGGCGTCACGTACAGGTCCACCTGGTCCATCAGCTTGGCCATCGCCTGCATGACCAGCATCCGCACGCGGTTGGCCTGGATGTACTCGACGGCCGGGGCGAGCCGCGCCACGCGCATCTTGTTGGGCCAGGCCATCTCGATCTGGAGCGCCAGTTCATCATCCCGGTTGGAGCGGGTCAGCTCATCGAAGGCGGCGGCGGCCTCCACCCAGAGGATAAAGAGCAGGGCATCGGTTGGGTAGTCGGGCAGCTCGATAGGGATGAGATCGGCCCCCAGCGCGCGCAGTACCCTGAGGCTCTGGTCGTCGAGCGCCTTGGTGGGGCGCTCAACCTCGAAGTCAGCCTTGAGATAGCCGATACGCAGCTTGGACAGGTCCACGCCGGGCTGGTAGTCGAAGGGCATGTCCACGACCGTGGGGTCCAGCCCATCCGGCCCATAGATGGCGTCGAAGACCAGGGCGCAATCCTCTACGGCGCGGCACATGGGGCCGATCTTGTCCAGCGTCCAGCAGAGGGCCATCGCGCCGTGGCGGCTGACCCGGCCAAAGGTGGGGCGCAGGCCGGTGACGCCGCATTCATTGGAGGGAGAGACAATGGAGCCGAAGGTCTCGGTGCCGATGGAGAAGCCGACCAGCCCCGCGGCGGTGGCCGCGCCCGATCCGGCGGATGAGCCGCTGGAGCCTTCCTCAAGATTCCAGGGGCTGCGGGTCTTGCCGCCAAACCAGACATCGCCCCAGGCCAGCGCGCCCAGGGTGAGCTTGGCGACCAGCACCGCGCCTGCCTCCTCCAGGCGTTGGACAACCGTGGCATCCTGGTCAATGACCTGGTCCTTGTACGGCGGCGCGCCCCAGGTGGTTGGATAACCGCGGGTCGCCAGCAGGTCTTTCGCGCCCCAGGGAATGCCGTGGAGGGGGCCGCGATAGCGCCCGGCGGCGATCTCGGCGTCGGCGCGCGTGGCCTGGGCGCGCGCCAGCTCCTCGGTGAGGGTGACGACACATTCGAGGGTGGGGCCGTAGCGTTTGAGCCGGTCCAGGTACATCTCGGTCAATTGCAGCGAAGTCACCCGGCGGGTGCGGATCAGCTCGGCCAGGAGGGTGACGGGCGCAAAGGCCAGCGCCTCAATATTGGCCGGAAGGTCGTCGGGCAAGGGGGGCAGCGCGGCAGGGCTGGGGGTGAGCGGGCGGCGCGGCGACGGTGGCAGAGGGGCAGGCGGCCGCGGGTCGAAGCGAATGGCGGGCATTACCTGGTTGGGCAACGGCACGCCGCGAATCTGGCCGTAGGCCGCCAGGTGCTCATTGACCCCCTTGCGCATGAGCGCCCGTTCGTCCTCGGTGAAGTCGAGGCCGATGAGCGCGCCGCCGGCGGCGATATGGGCATCGGTGACAGGCCAGCTATCGGCCTGTTCCGGCGCAAGCTGGCCTGGAAAGACTTGGGATTCGCTCATGGCGGCCTCCGGCTCCTCCTTTGGCAATTCCTGCCGCATCAATCTGCTACAGGATTAAATCTGCTACAAGATGAGGTCGCTACAGCATATAGGGCTTCGCCGTATACTACAGCGGCGGGTCGAAGCGCCCGTCTACTGCGGTCCAGCCGCCATCTACAAAGAGCAGGGAACCGGTGACAAAGCTGGCGGCATCGGAGGCAAGGTAGATGACCGCGCCGACCAGCTCAGTGGCTCGCGCCCATCGTTTGAGGGCGCTCTTTTCGGCATAGGCCTGGCGCCAAGCCGGGTGCTGCCTGATCTGGGCGGTCAGCGGCGTCTCCACAATGCCCGGCGCAATGGCGTTGACGCGCACGCCCTGTGGCCCTAGCTCGGCGGCGAGGGTGCGCGCCAACTGCACGACGCCCGCTTTGGTGGCGGCATAGACGCCCTGGCCCGGCTCGATCACTTGGGCGCGGATGCTGGATAGCACAATGATGCTGCCCCGCCCTTGTGCGGCCATGCGCCGCCCGCCTTCCTGGAGCACGATAAAAGCGCCGTGCAGGTTCAGGTCAACCACCCGTGCGAACTCCTCATCGCTGTAGGCCAGAAGGGGCTTGCGCACATTGATGCTTGGGGTGCAGACCAGGATATCCAGGGAGGGCAGGGCAGCCAGCGCCGCCTGCACCGCGGCCCGGTCGCGCATGTCTACGACAGCGGCGGCGGCGCGGCCTCCTTCCTCGCCGATGGCCTGGGCGACGGCGGCGGCCCGGTCGCCGTCCAGGTCGGCGCAGGTGACGATGGCGCCAAAGGCAGCCAGCCCATGCGCGGCGGCCTCGCCGATGCCGCTGCCCGCGCCTACCACCAGCGCCTGGCGTCCCGTCAGGTCAAAGAGCGCCCGCCAATTGTGGGTCATTGGGTGCTTCTCCTGCATCCTGTTGGATGGAGTGGTTGAATTGGCTGAATTGAGCCGTGCACCGGAGCGAGCCAATGAAGCGCGTGAAGCGCGCTGCGCTGCCGGCGCCTATTGTAGCCGGATGGGGGAGGAAGGTGCAAGGCGCGTCATCGCCTTGGGCTTGGGCAGAGGATAGCTTGAGGGGTCATAGCTCGATGGGGGCCGACATGGAAGAGAAGACGCTCGTGAATCCTTTTCAGCGATCTTTACGGCAGCCCCGCTCTCGTTTATGATTAACGCCTATGGACCTGCCTATTGTTCACCATCCTGATTATGTGGCGCCCTTGCCGCCCGGCCATCGCTTCCCGATGCCCAAGTTCGGCAAGATTTATGAGACGCTGGTCAAGGAGGGCATCGCCACCCTCGACCAGTTCCACTGTCCCGCCCGCGCCCCGCGCGCCTGGCTGGAGCTGGTCCACACGCCCGCCTATGTCGAAGCCTACTGCACCGGCAGCATCGAGCCACAAGCCATGCGGCGCATCGGCTTCCCCTGGAGCGAGGCGCTGGTCAACCGCACCTGCACTGCGGTAGGCGGCACGGTGCTGGCTGTGGAGTTGGCGCTTGCCCACGGGCTGGCCTGCAATGGAGCTATTTCATCTCTACCGGCTCTGAGCATGGGGAGGGCCATGCTTATGGGGCCAGGAGGAACGATGGTGCGCCTGCTTTGCCCTGAACATAGGCGGCGCCGGTGACGCGCATCGCTCGCCCGCTCCCACCGGAGGAGACCGCGCGGCGTGTGAGCGCGTACGCGGCGCTGATGGCGCGGCTGGCGCCGGTACGCGCGCTGCCGGATGGCGCCCTTTTGACCGAGCCGGTCGGCCCCCATTTCCATGTGATCACCAAGCAGGAGAGCGCGCTGCGCTTCTGGCTGGTGGAACAGACCAACCCCACCACGGGCGTGATTCAATCGGAGATTGACCTGGATGAGCCGTTGGCGCTTCAGGAAGCATACACCCAGGCCATGTTGTTGGCGCTGCTCTGGCAGCCTGTGCCGCAGCGCGTCTATGTCGCCGGCTTGGGCGGCGGGCGGCTCCCGCTGCTGCTCCATCACTATTGCGCCACTACCGTGCTGGACTGCACCGAGATTGAGCCGGAGATTGTCCAGATCGCCGAGAGATACTTCGGCCTGCAACAAGACGAGCGGCTGCGTGTCGCCATCGAGGATGGTCGCCGGTGGCTGGAGCGCAACGACACCCTTTATGATCTGATCCTGGTGGATGCCTTCCTGGATAACGGCTATTCGCCCTACCGCATGTCTACGGTGGAGTTCTACCGTCTCTGCCAAGAGAGACTTACACCGGGCGGCGCGTTGAGCATCAATCTGCTGGCAAATGACCCGTTCATCGAGCGGAAGGTGCAGGGGCTGACGACCGTCTTTACAGGCGTCTGGCTGGCGCCCACCCGCCCGGTAGACGGCGATGAGAACGTCATCGCCATCGCCTCGGATCGGGCAGACCTGGATCGGGACGCCCTGACCGCTCTGGCGCAGCAGGTGGACGCACTCTATGGTTTCCCCTTTGCGCTGGCCGGCTACGTTTCGCTGATGACCCGCCTGCAGCCCGCTGCCCTCTCTCCGCTGCGAGACGACGAGCCGCCGGAGGAGTACTTCGCGTCGCTTCCCTCGTTCAACAGCCCCTTCAGCCGGGTCGCGCCGGACCGGCCCTGTCCCTGTGGATCGGGGCAGCGTTTCGCCAATTGCCATGGGCTGAACGCCTAGCTGCCGCACCCATGATGACCATGCTGGACCTGCTCGATTACCGCCGCACTGTCGCCGAGATGTACCGCACCGTCCGCGCCCATCCCCCCG
>DATLZJ010000480.1:0-6388 GCA_035574055.1 Caldilineaceae bacterium | reverse complement strand
GGCACCGGCAAGACGCTGATGGCCAAGGCCGTCTCCGGCGAGGCAGGCGTGCCCTTCTTCAGCATCTCCGGCTCGGAGTTCGTCGAGATGTTCGTCGGCGTCGGCGCCAGCCGCGTGCGCGACCTCTTTGAGCAGGCCAAGCGCAATAGCCCCTGTATCATCTTTATAGATGAGATTGACGCGGTGGGGCGCTACCGGGGCACTGGCTTGGGCGGCTCCCATGATGAGCGGGAGCAGACGCTGAATCAGATTCTGGTCGAGATGGACGGCTTCGGCACCGACACCAACGTCATCCTCATCGCCGCCACCAACCGGCCTGACATCCTCGACCCGGCCCTGCTTCGCCCGGGCCGCTTTGACCGCCGCGTTACCATGGACCGGCCCGACGTCAAAGGCCGGCTGGAGATCCTCAAGGTCCACACCCGCGGCAAGCCGCTCGCCCCGGACGTAGACCTGGAGAATGTCGCCCGGCAGACGCCCGGTTTTGTAGGCGCAGACCTGGAGAATGTGGTCAACGAGGCGGCCATCCTAGCGGCGCGGCGCAACAAGCGCGCCATCAGCATGGCCGAGCTGCAAGAGGCGGTGGAGCGCATCGGCATGGGCGGCCCGGAGCGGCGCAGCCGGCTCATGTCGGCCCGCGACAAGCAGGTGATTGCCTATCATGAGGCCGGCCATGCGTTGGTGGCCCGGCTCTGTGAGAACTCGGACCCCATCCAGAAGATCACCATTGTGCCGCGCGGCGGGGCCGGCGGCTATGTCTGGCGCGTCTCCGACCGGGACCGGGTGCTGGCGAGCCGCTCCTACTATATGGACCATATCGCTGTCGCGTTGGGTGGGCGGGTGGCCGAAGAGCTGATCTTCGGCGACATCTCCAACGGGGCCAGCCAGGACATCCAGCAACTGACCACTGCGGCGCGGGCCATGGTCACCAAGTATGGCATGAGCGACGCCATGGGGCCGCTGCAATTCGGCCAGCAGGATGAGCTGGTCTTCCTGGGCCGGGAGTTGGCCGAGCAGCGGGATTACAGCGAGCAGGTGGCCGAGCAGATTGACGCCGAGGTGCGGAAGATCATTGACGAAGCTTATAACCGGGTACGGGCCATGCTCACGGCCAACCTGGACAAGCTCCACGCCATCGCCAAGGCGCTGTTGGAGCGGGAGACGCTCAACAACGAGGAATTTGAGCTGGTCTTTCAGGCGGCGTAGCAGGCCGCCTTCAGTTGGTGCGGCATCCTGCCGCACATGCCATGCAGGAGCGTGCGCTAGGATAGCGCACCTACGCTCTTAATGTGTTGATCTTAGTGTATTGAGCGGGCCGCGGTATACCACGGCCCGCTCAACTATTCTCCATCTTCGGAGAGAGGGTTTCGTTAGCTGAGAGGTAAATCACCAAGTAGCTCCTACGCCGGCTCCAGTTCTTCGTCGTACTCCTCCATTTCTTCATCGTTGAGAAGGACCTCCCGGCCCTGGCCGCCGCCCATATCGGGGCCGACGATGCCCTGGGCCTCCAACTGCTCCATGAGCCGCGCCGCCTTCGGATAGCCGATCTTAAGCTTGCGCTGCAACATGCTGGCGCTGCATGTCTTCATGCCGCGCAGCACATCAATGGCCTCTAACACCAGCTCGTCCTGTTGCTCCGCCTGGTCCAGTAGCCCATTCCAGGGCGGCGGCGCGGCCTGGGCGGCAGGGTCGGCCTGGGCCTTCCAGAAGGAGACTACCCGCGCGATCTCGTCGTCGGAGACAAAGCAGCCTTGCAGCCGGAAGAGCTTGGCCGCGTCGGGCCGCATAAGCAACATGTCGCCCCGGCCCAAGAGCCGCTCCGCGCCCGGCGTGTCCAGGATCACCCGGCTGTCAATCTGGCTGGTGACGGCGAAGGCGATGCGCGACGGGAAGTTGGCCTTGATCAGCCCGGTCACCACGTCGGTGCTGGGCCGTTGGGTCGCCAGGATCAGATGGATGCCGGTGGCGCGCGCCATCTGGGCCAGCCGGCAGATCTGCCGCTCGATGTCCTCCGCGGCGGTCATCATCAGGTCGGCCAGCTCGTCCACGATCAACACGATATGGGGCAGCGGCGCCAGCGCGTTCGCGCCCCGTTTGCGGCTGCGCGCCAGCGCGTTGTACGCCTCCAGATTGCGCACCCCATGCTCGCGGAAGAGACGGTAGCGGTCGTCCATCTGGAGCAGCAGCCAGGTCAGCGCGCCCATCACCTGCTGCACGTCGGTGATGACCTTGCCGATCAGGTGGGGGATGCCGTTGTAGCCGGGCAGCTCCACCATCTTGGGGTCCACCATCACAAAGCGCAACGATTCCGGCCCGTGCTGCATAAGCAGGCTGGTGATGATGGTGTTGATGCAGACCGACTTGCCCGCGCCGGTTGCGCCGGCGATGAGCAAGTGGGGCGCGCGCACCAGGTCCATGACCACGGGCGCGCCGGCGGTGTCCCGGCCGAGCGCCAGCAGCAGCTCTCCCTTCTGGCTGCGTATCGTCTCGCTCTCCAGGATGCCGCGCAGCGAGACCTCGGATTTGATGGTGTTGGGCACCTCGATGCCCACATAGGGCCGGCCCGGCACGGGCGCCTCGATGCGCACAGCAGGCGCAGCCAGGGCCAGCGCCAGGTCGTCGGCCAAGTTGACGATGCGGTTGACCCGCACCTTCTGCCGCCGGCCCGACCGCTCGACATAGAGCGGCTCTACGCCAAACTGGGTCACGGTCGGCCCGGACTCGACATGGACCACCCGCACCGGCACGCCGAAATCCTCCAATGTACCCTCGATGGCCTCTTGCAGCGCCGCTACATCCACCGCGCCGCTCTTGCCGCTATCGGGGCGAAGCAGGTCGAAGGGAGGGAGATCGGCAGGCCGCGGCGCGGGCTTGGCGCTGCGGCCGCGTGTTGCCTTTTTGGCGGCAGGCTTGGCCTGGGAGGCCAGGTTCTGGGCGCGGGGCGCAGCAGGCGCGCGGGTCGCCGGCCTCGCGGGGGCCGGCGGTTCCGGCGGGGGGGTCGGCGAGACAAAGTTGGGCGTCACGATCAGCCGTGCGCCGGGCGCAGCAGCGCGCGAGTGGGCGCGGCGGGCGCGTTGGTCAGCCGCCCACTGCATTCCGTCCAGCAACACGGCCGAGAACAGCCGGAGCACAAACGAGGCGGGATAGACGAGCGGCGTGTAGTAGAGGAGCATTCCTGCGCCGGCTACGCAAAGCAGGAAGGTGAGGATGGCCGCCAACCCTTGACCAAAACCGGCCACCAACAGCCCTCCTAAGACCCAGCCGACCAGCCCGCCGTTGCTGCCGTCCAGGCGCATATTCCAGGTGAAGGCGTCATTGTGCCAGGCAAAGGTCCCGGCCATCAGCCCGACCAGCAACAGCTCTGCGCCGACCAGCGCCTCGGCGCTCCAGTAGCCGGCGCGGTCGCCGAGCACCAAAATTGCGCCCATGACAAAGAGGGCCAACGCCACCAGGGGCGCGGTCCAGCCCGTCATCTGCACCAGCCAGGGCAGCGTGCGCTCGGCGCGCAGGGAAAGGAAAAGAAAAGCGCCCAGACCGACCAGCGCAAAGCCGATCACATGGACACTGAACTGCCCGCGCCAGTCCAGGTCCCAATCGGGGTTGGCGCTGCCAGTGGGCAAGCGGTTCATCTGCATGTCTGATTTGGCCATCGTTCCGTCCCTATCGCGTAGAAGCGGCCGGCAGGGTTTCCCTCTGGGTTGACCGAGTCTAGTTGACCTGGTCTGCCTGGCGGCGCTCCTGGGGGTTCGCCGCGCCGTCTGACCGGCTGTCGCCGCCGGGGTAGGCGTCGAGCCGGCCGTTCAGGTCCAGTCCGTTTCCTTGTTCCATCTCGGTGAGCACGCGCGCCACCTGGCCGATGGCGACGCGCTGCTTGCGATAGAGATCGCTCTCGCTGATGGCCAGGCGGTCGGCGATTTCACGCACCTTCCGCCCCTGGATGAAGCGCAGCTCCAGAATGTTGTACAAGAGCCATTCCGGGGCGCTGAAGTTTTGCTTGCCTTCCGGGCGCAGCTTTTCAATGGCCGACCCGAGCACCAGGCGCAGCGCCTTGGTCGGGTTGTCGTCGGCCTGGCTTAGCACCTCGTTGACGACCCGCAACTGCACCAGCGGGCTGCGGGTGAGCTTCGGCCCACCCCAGTAGTGACTGAGCGCATCCTTGACCCACGCCTCGAACTCCGGGCTGTGGATCGGGCTGGGGTTGAGCAGCGCGCTGGCCGGCGATTCGTCACTCTCCTGGGCCAGATAGGGCACTGCGGTCCGCATCTGCTGGATGCGCTCGATGTCCGGGATGATGCGGCGCAGCGCCACAAAGACCCGCTGCTGCAACTGCCGGTCAATCAGCGCCCGGGCCACGCTCTGGAGCATCTCTTCCAGAACCTCGGCCTCGTCGGGCGTGAGCTGGGGCGTCTCGGTGCGCGCTTTGACGCCGAGCACCCCCAAGACCTGGACCCCCTCCTGGCGTCGCTCCACCAACGGCCAGAGCCAGAAGCCGGCGTGGATCAGGGGCCGGGTAGGCGCTTCCTCCCGCTTGAGCGCCGCGGTCAGGGCCTCGCCCCAATCGTCCACGGCCATCACCTGGTCGCGGGTCTGAGCTGGGCCGACCACTACCTCGAGCATCAGGTCCGGCCCGGCAGTAGCGGCGACAAAGCCTGCCGGCACGCGCAACAGCTCGCAGAGCGAGACCAGGTTGTTCTCCAGGAATTGGCGCAGATCGCTTGTGGCGAGGAGCCGCCGATCCAGCTCGCGCAGCCACGCCACTTCTTCGCGATCTTCACGATAGACAAGACGGTCCACAAAGCTTTTCGTTACGCTCAGGATCAACTGGCTCAGGACGATGACGCCGGTGATGACGCTGAAGAGCACAATGTCCCGCGGCAGTCCCAACAACCGCTCGACCCTGGGCACGGTCAGCATGGCCAGGATGACCATGATGGCGACCAGCGGCCCCCGGAAGAAGAAGCGCAGCAGCCGGTAACGCACCACCCGGTCGGGCGTCAAGACGCCGAAGTAGGCCACCGAATAGCTCATGATGATCAGCATGACCGCCACCGCGCTGTTGACCAGGATCGCCAGCGCCAGCACCAGCGCGCCTGCGTCACGGTCGCCGGTGAGCCGGCTAAAACCGATCAGATAGGGGAAAATGCCGATGGCAGGCGCGGCAAAGGCCACCAGCAGGTAGGTCATCCGCTCGCGGGTGCTGTCGGTCAGGCAGCGCTGGCGCGCCTTCCAGATATTCGCCAGCGCCAGACCGATGATCCCGATATAGTAGAGGGCAAAGAGAAAGAAGAACGGTCCGGCCTCTAGATAAGAGATGGGCGGGCGATAGTGGACCTGGCCGACGAGGGCGCTGCCCGCGAGCGCGCTGATGGCGCTGACGCCGGAGACGACCAGCGTCGCCCATCCGATCCAGCGGCGGCGACCAATCCGGTAGTTGGTGGTATGCAGCACGGCCAGCGAAAAGTTGTAACAGACGGCGGGCAGCAAGGCGATGCCCAGCCACTGGAAGCGCAGCCACCGGTTGGCCGAGGCTGCCGTCACTACCCGGTCGAGCGCCACTTCGCTGGCGTAGGTGATCATGACGCAGAAGAGCAACAGGGCGAACCAGCGCGCCACTGCGTCGCGGAAGTTATAGGTCAGGGTGTAGGCCAGCAGGGAAAAGGCGAGGATGACCAACACCGACGACAGGGCGACATTGATAAAGTCCAACCAGAAGGAGAGGTTGAAAAGCTCACCGGCCATAGGTTAGCTCACCCACTCCACTTCTTCATCAACTACCACCCACATCTTATGGCGCTTCTGTAGCTCCAGCCGGAAGCCGCCGCCTACCATCGGCGTGCGGCGGACGTGCATACGCACCTCGGCGTCTTGAAGCGTGCGGAACTCAATCGGCTCCATCTCGATCAACGGTCCTTCGGCGGGCGGCGCCGGCTCATCCGGCATCAGCCAATAGGTCTGCCCTTCGAAGCCCAGGTCGCCCTCCACCTCGGCGCCGTGGCAGCGGATGCGAAGCTGGGCGGGCTTGCCGTCGGGGTTTGGCTCCAGGTAACGGCGCTGGCCGAGCTTGTGGATCAGCGCCGTGCGCCGGATGCGAATGGTGTCCGGCTCCTGGGTATCGGTGCTGCCGTAGTAGCGGGCCAGGGCATAGGTTGGGCCAAAGGCGTTTTGCTGGCCCAGGAGCCGCAGCAACTCCTCGCGGACGCTGCTCCACTTGTAGCGCCATTCCTTGGTCTGGATCTGGTCGCCATACTCCAGAAGCTCCAGGGTCGCCTCGGCGCCAAGACGGCTGATAATAGATACGGGCGAAAGGCGGGTGGGGTCTTGCTTCAGCCGGGCCAACAGCACCACCGGCGTAGATTCAACATCGTCGGGGGTGAGGAGGGCGCGCCGC